>PXES01000237.1 GCA_003564655.1 Paracoccaceae bacterium | reverse complement strand
GCCAGTCTCAAGAGCACCGCCTTGCGCTCGGCCGGCGGCTTGCGCGACCAGCGGCCATCGTCGAACGCCCGCCGCGCGGCGGCCACGGCCAGGTCGACATCTGCGCTGTCGCATTCCGCGACTTCGGCGAGCACCGTCTCGGTCGCGGGGTTCAGGCTGTCGAACCGCTTGCCCGATTGCGCGTCGACGAACTTGCCGTCGATAAAGGCCTGGCCCCGGATGTGCAGGGCGCTTGCATGGGCCTTCCAGTCGTCATGGCTCAGATCGGTCATCCGCGTCTCCCTCTTGCTGGTCATTCATCCCCGGCCACGCCGTAGGACGGGGCCTCGCGCGGATCGAGCGCGCGCTGGATGTAGGCGTCGATCTGCGGCTTGTAGATTTCCCAGGCGACGGAAAGCTGCCGGATCGGGCAGTCCTCGGTCCAGTCGCAGCGCAGATCCGCGACCGGCCAGCTGATCGTATCGACCAGCATCATGCCTGCGGAATGGACCGGACCCGCCTCGCCCCCGGCGTCGAGCCCGGCGTGCAGCGCGGCCATCAGCCGGTCGCCCAGATGGCCGCTGCTGGCCTCGAACCGCGCCACCATCGCCTGCGGCACGGTGTCATTGGCCAGCAGATTGCCGCCCGCCGCCACATCCCGGCCCTGCGCTTGCGTCCAGATGCCCAGCGCCTTCGGCCCCGAGTGTATCGCCGTGCGCCCCGTGGCATCGATGGCCAGAACCTGCCGATACTCGGTAAAGCGCGCGCGTGTCAGCAGATCGGCCAGCGCGTCCGGCGCGGGTTTCCCTTGCTCCATCAGATCGAGCATCATCGGCCCGAGGCGCGGGTCGGTGACGTTCTGCGAGGCGACCGCGCCGACACTGGCGCGCGCATGCGCGCAGCGCGCCGCCACGGCGGGCGAGGATGAGGAGATCGCCAGTCCGAACATGCCGGTCTCGGCGCAGCGCGCCACAAGAGAAAATGTCATGGCCTACTCCGGGATGACGGCTGTTGCGTCGATCTCGACCAGCCATTCCGGCCGCGCCAGCGCCTGCACCACAAGCCCGGTCGAGACCGGATGCACGCCGCGGATATATTCGCCCATGGTGCGATAGACGGCCTCGCGGTGGCGCACATCGGTCAGATAGACCACCAGCTTGACCAGATGCGCCATCTCGCCCCCGGCCTCTTCGATCAGCTGGCGGATGTTCTGCATCACCTTGTGGGTCTGCTCGACGGGATCGTGACTGTCGAGGTTCACCGCATCATCCAGGTTCTGCGGACACTGCCCACGCAGCCAGACAATCCGCCCGCCCTGCGTGACAACGGCCTGACACAGGTCATTGTCGAGGTTCTGTTCGGGGTAGGTGTCCTTGGTGTTGAACTTGCGAATGCGGGTGTGGGTCATGGGTGTCGCCGTCCCTTCAGGGGTTATTCCGCAGGCGCCGCGACCGGCACGCGGTCGCTGTGCGGGGTCTGCTCGTGGTAGCGCATGTAGCTGCGCTGGATCGCGATCTGATCGGCCAGATATTTCGCGTCATGCCATACGCCCCAGATGAAGCTCGATCCCCGGCGCGACTGCCAGGGCAGGCCCAGGAAATACACGCCCGGCTCGGGCGACACGCCGCGCTGATGGCGCGGGCGGCCCTGTTCGTCGAAGATGTCGAGCTTCAGCCAGCTGTAATCCTGCCGGAACCCGGTCGCCCAGATCACGCAGCCGATCCCCGCCTGCGCCAGATCGAGGCTGCGCAGCGGGTGGGTCACGCAATCGGGGTCGGGAAGCTGCCTGTGCGCCTCGGGCTCGGGCGGCAGGTCGAGCCCCTGGGCCACGACATAGGCATCGGCCTCGGCCAGCAGATCGCGCAGGCTGGCATCCCCGGCGGCGAGGTTGTCGGCCAGATCATCGGCGAAATGCAGCGTGTTGTCGGTACAGGCCTCGGTCCGCCCGACCAGCGTGACGCCCATCTGTGCCAGGGCGCGGAAATCGACCGTGTGGCCGCCATGCGCGCCGCTGACCGCGATGGTGACATGCTCGGTCCCCGGGGTGGGTGCGGCTGCGTCCCATTTGCCCAGCACGCCAAGCCACCAGCAGAAATCACGCCCGCGATAGCTGCGCGGCGGCCGCTCGTGCGGGCCGACCGAGAGGAAGACCTCGCGCCCGCCGCGCGCCAGTTCGTCGGCGATCTGCACGCCGGACGACCCGGCGCCGACGATCAGTACCGCGCCCTCGGGCAGTTCATGCGGGTTGCGATAGGAACTGGAGTGGATCTGCGTGACCTCGGCTTCCGCGGGGATCACAGGCGGAATGACGGGTTGCTGGAACGGTCCGGTGGCGGCGACGATTCGCTTCGCCTCGATCACCCCGTCCGAGGTCGTGATCCTGAACCCGCGTTGACCGGGGATGCGTTGGGCGCTCTGCACCTCGACCCCGCAACGGACAGGCGCGTCGAATTTCTCGGCATAGCGTTCCAGATAGGCGGCCACATCCTCTTTGGGCACAAAGGCGTCGGCATCGTGGCGGTCGAATTCGAGATCGGGGAAACGGTCATGCCAGGCCGGGCCGTTCGCGACCAGCGAGTCCCAGCGCGCACTACGCCACCGCTCGGCGATGCGATCGCGCTCGAGAACCAGATGCGGCACGGATTGCGCGCTCAGATGGCGGCTCATCGCCAGCCCCGCCTGACCACCGCCGACGATCACGGTATCGACGTGCTCCACATCCATCTCCGTCTCCTCCCGATAATCCGCACTGCAGATCCGTCTTTGCTGCACCCGGGATAGGTGATGGACCGGATCGGAGAAATCATCTTTTCCTGCATCGCTGATTAGCCGAAACCTTGCCCACGCTTGCCCGGCTGCAAAGTCGCTTGCCGACCCGTGGCGCGAGTGCCCGCCGCAACCGCCCGGCGGCGCGGACCCGGCTCACGCCGCGTCGGTGGGCAGATCGAGACAGGCGGCATGGCCCGAGGCGAAAAGAGCGAGCAACAGGCCGCGGCCCGTCAGTGGCGCTTCGCTGCGCCGACCGTCATGCGCCAGCCGCTGGCCGTTGAGCGACAGCAGCGCCAGATCGGCCCCGGCTTCGATCCGCACGCGCCCGCCATCTCGGGCTACATTCAGCAGTGGGATCGGCCCGGCAGGCGCGACGGGCACCGATGGCAGGGATGGCAGTTGCGGGGTGCGGGGCGGTGCGGGCAGGGCAGGGGACAGGCGTTCCACCGCGACCGCCAGCGCCATCAGCGCGGCGTCACTGCCGCCGCGCCCGGCAAGCGTCAGCCCCATCGGCATGCCCGTATCCGCCATGACCCCCATCGGCACGGTCACTGTCGGCACGCCCATATGCCGGATCGCCAGATTGCCATTCGCCACCCAGACCCCGTTGCGCCAGGCCAGATCGGCTGAGGCCGGGGTCACATCGGAATCGGCGGGACCGACATCGGCGAGAGCGGGAAAAAGGACGGCATCGAGCGCGTGGTCATCCATCCAGCGATCCAGATCGCGGCGGCGGGTCTCCTCAAGCCCTCTCACCCCGTCCTCCAGATGCGGGATGGTGCGGAAATCAGTGCAGGGGTGGGCGCGCGCATGGGCAGGATAGGCGGCGATATCGTCGTCGAAGCCGGTGTAGCGGTCGGGCAGCGCGCCGGGGGGCGGCGGGAAGATGCGCGCGCCATCCACATCCGCCAGCCGGTTCAGCCCCGGCTGGGCGTTGCGGCGCAGGAAATC
>PXES01000296.1 GCA_003564655.1 Paracoccaceae bacterium | reverse complement strand
GTCGAGGATATCGTGCAGGACATATTGCTGGCGCTGCACACCGCCCGCGCCACCTGGGATCCGACGCGGCCCTTCATGCCCTGGATCGCGGGCATCGCGCGCAACCGCCTGGCCGATCATGCGCGCCGCTACACGCGCCGGCAGTCATTCGATCAGGCGGCGCAGGATCTGGCCGAGGTGTTTTCGACCACGCCCGGCCAGACCCATGCCGAGGGGGTGGTGAACCTGATGTCGGTGCGTCGGGCGATGGACGGGCTGTCATCGGGCGAGCGCGAGGCCTTCGAGATGGTGCGCCTGCGCCAGATGTCGATGGCCGAGGCCGCCGACAGGCAGGGCTCGACCGTCGGTGCGATCAAGGTTGCCGTGCACCGTGCAACCCGTAAACTGCGAGCGGCCATCGGCAGGGATGGCGAGGAGAGCAAATGAAGACCGAGGATCTGATCAACAGACTTGCCGGTGACGCCCGTCCGGTGCGCCCGCTCGGCTCGCCGCTGAAGCGCGCGCTGGGTTGGCTGGCGGTGGCGCTGGGTTTCGCGCTGGCGATGGTGTGGGCGATCGGCCCGCGCCCCGACCTGATCGAACGGCTGACCGAGGCGCGTTTCCTGATCGAACAGGGCGCCGCGCTGGCCACGGCCATTGCAGCGGCGGTGGCGGCGCTGGCGCTGACGCTGCCCGATGCCTCGCGCCTCTGGCGCTGGTTGCCGGCGATTCCGGGTGCGGCATGGCTGGGCACGCTGGGGCTGGGCTGCTTTCGCGACTGGGCGCAAATGGGCCCCGACGGGTTGCGCCTGACGCCGGACCCGGAATGCTTCTTCTACATCGCGCTGATCGGCTCGCTGCCGATCGTGGCGCTGGTGCTGATGCTGCGCCAAGGTGCGCCGCTGCGCCCCGGCTGGACGCTTGGCCTGGCCGCGTTGGCCGCCGCCGCCATCGGCAATTTCGCGCTGCGGCTGTTCCACATGCAGGATGCGGCGCTGATGGTGCTGGTATGGCAGGTGGGGTCGGTGGCGCTGATCGCGGCCCTGGCGGCGCTGAGCGGGCGCGCCGTGCTGCGCTGGCCCGGCGCGCCGGCATGAAGGACGCGCCGCACCCAATCGCCGCGCCCGATCTGCGCGCGCTCGACCGCGCCGCGCTCATGGCCATCGCCGGCGGCGCGCTGGCCGAATGCGCGTGCGTGCAGAAGAAGGTGGGGCTGAACCCGGTGGGGGAGCAGGCGCTTGCGGCTTACCGTGCCGCCCCAGCTGATACCGCCATCGATGTCGCGGCGCAGAAGGTGGCGGTGCGCAAGCCGCCGGCACGCGCATGAACACCATACGCAAGGCCGGGGGGCTCGCTCTGCTGGCCGTGGTCGGCCTTGCGCTTTTCGTGGCAGCGGCCGGTATGTCCCGCGCGCAGGAGCGGATATCGGTCATGGCCGAGGGGCCGGCGGCCTTTCACCCATGGCCGCTTCGCGCCACGTTGGGCGGACCGACCGACCGCTATCCGCACAATGTCCTGGGCAGCATTCCGGGTTTCGGCGAGCTGTTCGTCGAGGCCGAAATATGCCGCGACTGCCCCGAGCCGCGCCGCGTCGCCCATCTGACCCTGCCCGAATTTCGCGTCTTCGAGGATGTCGCGCCGCGCTTTTGGGATGTCACCGGCGACGGCCGGCCCGAGATCGTGCTGGTGGAAAGTGACGCGCAGCTTGGCGCAAGGCTGACCGTCTGGGCACTGCGCCCGCGCGGCGCCCAGGCTGGCCACCTGATCCGCCGTCTGGCAGCGACCGAGTTCATCGGCACGCGCTTTCGCTGGCTGGCGCCGGTCGGGGTGGCCGATTTCACGGGCGACGGTCAGCTTGAAATCGCTTATGTCGAGACCCCGCATCTGGGTCGCACATTGCGGCTGGTGCGGCGCCAGAGCGACCGCCTGATCGAGATCGCATCGCATCGCGGTGTCACCAACCATCGCATCGGCGATCCCTTCATTGCCGGTGGTCTGCGCGATTGCGGTGCCGGTCCCGAGATCATTCTCGCCAGGGCCGACTGGTCGCGCGCGGTGGCGCTGCAGCTGCAAGGCGACCGGTTCGCCGAGGCCGACCTGGGCCGGATCGACCGCCCCGAGGGGCTTGCGGCCCATCTGAACTGTCCGCCCTGATGCCAGCCACCACGTCAGGGGCGTGATGGCTTGGTGCAGGGCTGGAACAGCCCATCCAATCCCCGCCGCGCCGTGCTGTGCGCGGCCTCGGCGCTGGCAATTGCTTGAAACACTGGTCTCATCCGTCTCGCTTGTGACGATGGATGAGCATGCCAGCGGCTGGCCGGAAATATCCCTTGGCGCTGATCATGGCGCGCGACAAGGCACTTGAGGCCCGGCGCGCCACCCGCCCCGACACCGACATCTTCGCCGCTCGCAGCATCGGGACGCTGAGCGAAACCGCCATCGATGTGACGGCGCAGCAGGCGGCGCTGCACAAGGCGCTGGCGCGTGAATGACTGATACGCCTTCCGGGCGTTGCAGGGGGGGCTGTCTGCCCCCCGTCGCCTGCGGCGACTCCCCCCGAGGATATTTGAAAACAGATGAAGGGAGAAAACGTCGGGCCGGTTCCCCGGAGACCGTTTGAACCGTAAGTGGGCGCGCGCCTTGTCCGCCTTGCGCCGCGTGCGCCGGACAGGCAGGACCGTCGGTCGGCCCTGCTGGCCAACAGCCGAGAACGGGCCGCCATCAAGGCGCCGCTCTTGGAAAAGGATGTCGTCAGGCCGGGCGGGGCGCTGTGCCCCCGGCCGGGTTCAATAGATCCTGGCGAGTGGCTCGTCTTCCAGCAGAAGATCGACCAGCTGCTTCGCCTTGGGATATCGGGCAAATATCTCCGCCGGAGTGGCCGCGTTCTTCGGTCTGATATTGCCCTTGGCCTTGACCTCGGAAAAGGTTTCCCACAGGCCCTGCAAGCCAGGTTTCTGGGCTTCCAGCGCCAGAATGGAGCCCTTGAAGTCGCTGAATCTGATGATGTGGTCCAGAACGCATTTTCCCCGAACCTTCACATGGTTGTAATTATCCACGATGATGTCGGGATTGGCGAAAAGAAACTCATCGAATTCCGGCTTCGGGCTGCGATTGCGTGTTGCGTAATGGTACCAGCTGACAATGCAGTCATGCGGCTCTCGCAATATCGAAACCTTGTCATAGGACCACATTTTGGCAGGCAGTGCCCTTCTCAACGGCTGCGCGCCTATGTGATTGAAGAAACGCACCTTCTTTCCGTTGCGCGTTTCGTCTGCCGACATGATGAAATTACGCGGCCCCTTGAAGCCAAGCTCTTCTCGCTTCCTTTCATCTTCGGGTTCGACAATCGGCGTCACAATATCGTCGTCATCCAGAAACTTGCTGAGTGCGATTTCAAAGGACGTTCCGGCCGTTTTCTTTGTCTTGATGAAAATCAGTTTGTGCCTGTGCGAGACGATCATGCTGGACCCTTTCATCCGTTGCGACGCATATTGTCCCGGTCATGCGCGTTGGTCAAGGGCAATGGGGGTGTTTTCTTGCTGCGGGGCGGCATTCTGTAAGTTGCTAGAAATAAAAGGATAAAACGAATTCCTGCGACTGCAGATTCCCTGCCTGCCCAGCCCGGCCAATGCCGGCGGGAGAGGGCGCAGGGCCGGTGTTGCCGCCGTCGTTCTGCCCGCGCGGGCGCGGGCCGGGCGACGCCAGCGGCAGCAGGGTTGGCGCATCGGCATTCCCCTT
>PXES01000262.1 GCA_003564655.1 Paracoccaceae bacterium | reverse complement strand
TCTTTCGACAACCGAGACGTAAGCGTGACCCCTGGATGCCCGAAGAAAGTCAGCAGCCAGGAATTCCATCCCCCCCTGGTAAACCGCGCAATATCATTGTGTGAACTCCACACAAGAGCATACGGATCAAAGAGAGAGCGGGAAAACGCTGGAATCACCACCCCGATACCGACGTCGACGTGGGTGTTGTTGCGGCTGCGTTGTACTCCGAACTCGAAGTGAGGCTGGGAGAGATTCCCCGACCAATCTCCTGCCTGCCACCCTCGAGCCCCTATCTCCACAGGGGCTTGCCAGACGACTGCCCCCAGGCTCAGAGTGATGCGAAATCTGTCCTGAAAACGCCACGTTCCACGATTCACCATAGACCCAATCCATAGTCGGTTGACAATGGACCGGTATTGATCATCCGCAAGAAGAATAGAATAGGTGGTGAAATTGGCCACGCTCAGATCGCTCTCAAATTCGAATTGTTCCCCGCTCGCCGTCGACGACATCGTCACGGACACCAGCGCCACCGTCAGAAAAGCGATAAATCGATCAACTTTCTTCACACAAAACCCTATGACGGGGACAAGCGATGCTTCTCCCGTTTCTCGTCTTCCCGCGTAGGTCAGGGCGACTTATATTTCTCACGACGACTCATATTTCTTAACGAGGTCCGCAGTGTCTGCCCCAAAGTCATATCCGATCTCTTTCGGCGCAGATTCGGCCCTCGCAGGTCCATCCCTCATCCGGACAATCATCATCGGAGTTGCACCGTGGGACGCAATAGGCTCCTCCTCCAGACAAAGGCGTATAGCACCACTCATCCTCACAACCATCGCATCGGAACGAGTCGCCGGGCATCCCACTACATTCACTACATGACTCTCCAGCAGGTGTGAGCTGCTCCTCCTCAATATCCCCCTCGTGAACATCGGGCGAAGTATCCTCCTCCACCTCAACATCGTCGTACACCCCCGTATCTGCATCCACAGGCGGGTCCTCTCCACCGCAGCCCATAATCATCAGGAAAGCTATTAAGGATACCAATATCGCCAAACAAATCCAACGAGACCGACCTGCTGACCTATTGTTCTTGCTGTACATTTCCATCTCACACCCTCTCTTATTGCCTAAATAACAGAGGCACCGATGGAGACAATCCACCGGTGCCCCCAAACTCACCAAGACCAGCAACCCAAGCACCTTAATCGTCCATGAACCAGTGAACAATGATTGAGATCTGTTCTGGATAACCCCAAGCATTACATGTTACCGGATCTGGAATGGTTGCCTTCCAATAACCACCACCATTCTGAAGATGCAAAGGGTCCGTATCTACGAATTGATCTTCTATGTATCCCGGCCCATCGAACTGGCCAAAATAATGATAAACCACCTCATCCCATGCATTATTGGGATGCCATGGAAACAAATGTATACCCAAACCAAATGAGCATTGATTGTTCACCATATAACCCGTCATGGGATACTCGACCCCTTTCAAAAACACATCTCCAAACTGCGAACAAGCTTCCCACGGCTTTGTAAGGTTGGCCTGATATATCCCATTATAAAAACCTACATTAGGATCGCGTTGGAGAGTCACCAACTGGGTTCCCTCCAGACAGTCTTGCTGAAACGCGAAATGAAACCAACTCGACGTCTCGACCAGGTTACCGTTTTAGTAAGTTCGAACTCGGACCGAAGCGTCTTCACCCGCCATATTTTGATATACGGTTGGAATCTGAACATCTCTTATCTCATCATGACTTGATCCGGTACCAAACGCCGACTCTGGTACTGTTGCAAGAATGCCGTTAACTGAAAACTGCACCTCCGACTGAAAGTTCGGGGAGTCATGAAGCAAGTGCCTGCCATGAATGGTGATCTCCCCATCCGTTGGTGGCTCCGGCGGCGAGATATAATGAACCTCCGGTTGTTCATGGAGGGGTAGCCCTCCGACAACTTGTATCATCGGAGTTTCAAGTGTATTTGAAGACCAATCATGGACCCGGGCTTGAATGCGAACCTGCTCTTGGTATTCCAGTGCTCCATGAATGGTTTCCAGCGTCAGGCCTGCTGTGGCAGGTGTGGTTTCGCTCCCGAGAACCGAATCTTCATTGAGGTTGATATCGCCTAATCCGAAAATCTCTAGCTCCTTTACACCATCAAATTGATCCCACCCTGATGCCATAACACTGAAGGGAGTCTCGCTTGGAATCTCAATGGTCTTGTGTTCACCTTCTTGCTCGGATACAGAGGTACCAAATCCGTCTGGAGACCTTACCCGAAGGGATACATGATGAGGCTGATCGGTTGAGTCTTTATTGGGCTCACCAATAAATAAAACAAAGCTATCTAGATCTTGGCTTGCACATGGAGACGAACTGTCCACCCATGCATGATAGCGTCCAGCGGGTGGCGGTTCTGACTCATCACTCCAACTCCACCGACCACGAAAAAATCCATCAGCTTCCTCGTAGAGTGTCACAGTTCGACTATAGAACTGATCTGTCCCTGGAATCTCCTTACTGATTTGGAGGTCGACCTCGCGCGCTTCTCCGTCTTCCAGACATTGATAACCGCTGTCATCACAGTTGGTGCACTCACATCCCATACAGCAACTCAGGACAAACTCGGGACCCACGGTCTGCTCGGGCCCATCCCGGACAAAGCCAAGGTGGTCTTCACCGCTATAGTCGTCGCTAATTACTTTTTCGCCGACAATCTGCAGGGTAGTCTCGGGCTCCAGCGAAATTTCGTATTCTACCATCGACCCCGTCTTCATTTGCCCGTCCAACTCGACCTGGTGGATAACTCCGACCTCATCGCCGACCTCGACATCCAGGGTGTTGATATCTACGATCGTGGGATTACCCGATACGGGCTGGACTAGCTCCGGTTGTCCGTTTACGTGAATCAGCAATTCCCCAAACCCAAAAGCTGTCTGGATGCGGACCGAGTTAGAACTTGGGCATATATTTCCCTTTATTTTCAATCGTTCTAACATCCCCTCAATCTCGTCCGCTGATATGCTATCAGCTCGTGTAGGCCGGGCTGCTGTCCCTTTGCAGAGCTCTGTACGGACGTCCACATTATCGCCTTGCGCGAAGACGATATCATTTGAAAAATGCGTGTTGTAATAGTCTCCGAAAAGCGAAAAATGGTTGGCTTCTAGATTGGTATTGATGAAAAACTCGGTCCAAGCTCCAACATAAGTACCTTCTAAGCGAATCCGGCTGGTCCCCTCAAAAGCCGTGGCGCTGCCTACTTCGACGACGGAGGGAGACTCGTTTGCAATCTTGACGGGAGAGATGGGGCCGACTTGCTCATATGGGGTGTCAGGGCAATAGACAATATCCACCGCAGCTTCAGTTCCATCGTAGAGTTGACCGGGCACATTTAGAGGCCATTTGTTATTGCGCCATTGGTCGGTGGTAAAACCGCCGCCAGCGTAGTTGTCATCTAAATGAAGACGCATATAGGTTCCGGGTACTTGCCCCTGGGCCATAACACGCTCACCACACTCCCAGATATCATAGGGTATCATCGGCTGAGGAAGGGGCTCGTAGAGCGCATGAACGATCCGCGTGGCCGAGGGGGCACTTTGGACACCGTTGATGGTCTGACGCGCATTGAGCGCTGCGCCCACGTCGAGTGGGGCCAGATTCGAAAACTCTACCTGACCTGTGGGGGTACCGTCCTCCACTGCCACGACCGCATTATCGATATAGAGCGTC
>PXES01000179.1 GCA_003564655.1 Paracoccaceae bacterium | reverse complement strand
TGCGCGATGCCGGCGCCAGCGTGCGCGAGGCGATCGAGCAGGCCTCGGTCATCCGGCTGCGCCCGGTGATGATGACCATGACCTCGACCGTGCTGGGCGGCGTGCCGCTGATCCTGTCCACCGGCCCGGGCGCCGAGGCGCGCGAGGCGCTGGGCTGGGTCGTTGTGGGCGGGCTGGGGCTCGCCACGCTGGCGACGCTGTTCCTGACTCCCGTGGCCTATCTGCTGCTGGCGGGCTTCAGCGCCCCGCGGGCCGCAGGTCAGGCGCGGCTGGAGGAGGAACTGGGCGCGGCCCCGTCGGGCAGGACAGCCTGAGCGCGCCAGATCTGGCTTGCGGGCGGTCCGCAATCAACGCCAGAGCGCCCTCAAGCCCTGTCCACCAACCCTTGCACGCCCCGGGGGCGCTGCGGATGCGTCGGGGCATCTGCGCGCCCCCGCGCCTGATCGGCGCGTTCGCACCAGCGTCGCATCACAGAAGGCCGTCGAACACGCCCACCCCGATCAGCAGCGCAAGCAGCACCAGATAAACCGAAAACACCTTGAGTTGCGCCTTGTAGAGGAGCACGAGCACCAGCTTCAACGCGACCGTGCCCGAGATCGCGGCGACGATGAAGCCCACCAGCATCGGCCCCAGCCCGACGCCCTCGATCCCGTCGCCGCGCATCACCTCGACGGCCTGCAACAGGCTCGCCGCCAGAATCGTCGGGATCGCCCCCAGAAAGCTGAACTCCGCCGCCCAGCGGCGCTTGAGCCCCGCGAAGAGCCCCGCGATGATGGTGATGCCGCTGCGGCTGATGCCGGGGACCAGCGCCAGCGCCTGCGCGACCCCGATCAGCGCGGCCATACGCAGCCCGATCGACTTGACGCCCAGCTTGCGCGGCGGCAGCCGGTCGGTCAGGAACAAGAGCAGCGCTGTCACCGACAGGGTGACGACCAGCACCTGCGGCGCGCCGAAGACCAGCTCGAATGTGCTCTTGAAGATCAGCCCCAGCACGCCGGTCACCAGTACCGTCAGCATCCCCATCAGGAACAGCCAGGTGAACGGCCCGACATGGCGGCGCGGGGCGTGCATCTGCTGCATGGTCTCGGCCAGGGTCGCGCGCACCAACGCGCTCAGGCTCGCCCGGAACACCACCGCGATCGAGACCAGCGTGCCGACATGCACCACCAGATCGAACAGGATCATCGCCGGGCTTTCGGGCGGCGGCATGTCCGATCCGGATGCGATCATCAGATGCTGCGCCACGACCAGATGCGCGGTCGAGCTGACCGGCACGAACATGAAGATGCCCTGGATCAGCCCCAGAATGATCGCTTCGAGATAGCTCATGCGCAGTGCCTTTCTTGACGGCGCGGTGTCGCGCGCCCTGCCCGACCCGCGCGATTCCTTCTCGCGGCACCGGGCGGCAAAGTCCATCCGCTTTCGTGTGATGCGCAGGCGCGCCGGTCACGACTGCCTGATCGCCCCAGGTTGCGCAAAAAGGCCCAGGGCGCGGGCTACCGCGAGGCGCGGTCGGATCTCCCCAACCTAGGCCTCGGCGGCGTTGGTCCTGGCGGCCAGCCGCCCGCCGGGCCAGAGCTTGAGAATGCGCCAGGCGATCCCCCCGACGGCCAGGCTGGCCAGCACGAGCATCACCGCCCCAGCCGCCCCCGCCGCCCCCTGCCCGCCCGAGAACGTGACCAGCACCGACGCGAATGCCGCCAGCGGAAAGGTCAGCGCTCCCCAAAGCGGCGTGAACCCCGCCGCGAGCAGCCAGCGCACTGACGCCAGCAGAACGAGGAATATCACGATCGCCAGCCCGGCGAAGACAGGCGCCGCCGCCATCCCCGCACCCTGCGCGACAAGCGCGAACAGACATGCCGGGGCAAGGTGGATCGCCAGCAGCGGTCGCAGCGGCGCGGGCGGTGGCGCGCCGAGAAACTGGCGCGCCGAGATGGCGTAGATCACTGTAGCGGGCGGCACTGTCAGCCACACCAGCCCCTGCGCCAGCCCCGCATGTCCCAGCGCGTTCGCCGCCAGCCCGCCGATGATGAAACCCACGAAGACCAGATGAAACACCGGCGAGACCACGCGCCCCTCGACCGGCCCGGCGCGCAGCACGCCAAGGAACACCACCGCAAGCGCCAGATGCAGCGCGAAGGCCAGCCCCGCGAGCACTGCCGCCACCCCGGGCAGCAGCGGCGCAAGGCTGGCGGCCAACAGCATCAGCGACAGGCTGCCCGCCGCCAGCCCCGCCCGACCGGGCAGCACCCGCAACTCGTCGAACAGAACCGCCGGCCGCCGCAGCGGTTTGGCAAGCCAGGCGGCCAGCACGAACAGAAACAGCAGCGTTGTCGCGCCCAGGGTCAACTCGCCGAGCCACTGAAGCCCGCCAAAGGCGCCACCCGCCGCGCGCCAGGCCAGCCCCAGCCCGAAAAGCCCCATCACCGGCACGAACAGCACAGGCGGCGTGCGCCGCCCGAAGCCGGGCTGGGGCACATGCAGCGGCGGGGGCAACGGGCGGCGCGTCATCGCGGCCCCAGCAGTCCGGGCAACGCAGCAAAGGCCGAAAAGGCGAAATCATGCGGCAACGCGTCGGGCGTGCCCTTGCGATAGCCTTCGGTGAACAGGCCGAAACGGATACCCGCGCGCGCCGCCGTCTCGGCATCGGTCTCGCTGTCGCCGATATAGACCGCCTCGGCCACTCCGCAGCCCAGCTGCGCGAGCACGGCATGCAGTGGCGCGGGGTCGGGCTTGGCAACAGGCAGGCTGTCGCCGCCCACCACCGCGCCGAAGCGCCCTTCCCAGCCCAGATGACGCAGCGCCGCCTGCGCAGGCCCGATGGGCTTGTTGGTGCACAACCCCAGCGCCAGCCCGCGCGCAGCAAGCGCCGCCATCGCCTCGGGCACGCCGGGATAGACCCGCGTGCCCTCATGCGCGCGCTCATACTCGGCCAGAAACAGGGCGTGCAGATGATCGGTGCGCGCGGCCTCGTTGCCCCCTGCCACAGCGCGCTCCATCCGCTCGACGAACACCCGCGCGCCGCGCCCGATGAAGCCGCGCGACTGCGCGAAACTCACACCCGGCAGACCCGCAGCCGCCAGCACCCGGTTGGCGGCGCGCCAGATATCGGGGGCGGAGTCGATCAGCGTGCCGTCCAGATCGAATACCACCGCGCGCAACTCACCCCGCACGGCCAGCCCCTGTCATCTGCATTTTCTTGCCCCAAATACTCCCGCCGGAGGCACACAGCGTCGCGCCCCCGCGCACGGCCCGCGCGTCATGCCCCGGCAAGCTGCGCCTGCCGCGCGTCGCGTAGCCGCGCGAAATCCTCGCCCGCGTGATAGCTCGATCGCGTCAGCGGCGTGGCCGAGACCATGGCGAAGCCCTTGCCCCAGGCGGCCTTTTCATAGCCCTTGAATTCTTCGGGCGTGACGAAACGGTCGACCCGGTGGTGGCGCGGCGTGGGTTGCAGATACTGCCCGATGGTCAGGAAATCGACATCCGCCGCGCGCATGTCGTCCATCACCTGCAGCACCGCCTGCCGGTCCTCGCCAAGGCCCACCATGATGCCGGATTTGGTGAAGATCGCGGGGTCGATCTCCTTCACGCGCTGCAACAGCCGCAGGCTGTGGAAATACCGTGCGCCTGGGCGCACTTCGGGGTAGAGGCCCGGCACTGTCTCGAGGTTGTGGTTGAACACATCCGGCCGCGCGGCGACCACCTTTTCCAGCGCCGAGGGCGGGCATTT
>PXES01000253.1 GCA_003564655.1 Paracoccaceae bacterium | reverse complement strand
TTGTCGCGCTGGAACATGTAGGCGTCGAAATCGTCATCCGAGGAGCCCGGACCGTGGCGCGTCAGATGCGCCGGACCGCCCGGGGCGAACTCGGTTTCCTCGGCGGTGACGCCGCAGCAGGGGCAGGTGAGCATCAGCACGGGCAAACCCTCCGCGTGCGGGCAGGGGGGCGCTGCCCCCAGGTCCCTGCGGCCCCGACCCCCGGGATATTCGGACAAGGATGAAAGCGCCGCGTGGCACTGCGGCGTGATCTGGCGGCGCGCTCAGTCCACCGGGACAGTGAAGGCCGGTGGGCGCGGGTCAACCAGCGGCCCGGCGAGCCCGCCCGTGGTCTGCGCCCAGTAGAGCCCGGCAATGACAAGCGGCAGAAACAGGCCGCAGGCGAAGCCGATGATCCTGTGCGGGCGGGACTGAACGCGGGCGACGATCCTGTCGATACTCTGTAGCATGGTGCCTCCGGAAATCTCTGGAGGGGAGATAAGGGATTACGGGCCAAAGTCACCATCCTGTCGTTGAATTTTTCGCGCGCGGTGCAGGGTCGGGGCGGGCGGTCAATGCGCCACCCCCGCCGCGACGCTTTCGTCGATGAAGCGGCCCTCGCGGAAACGATCGAGGGTGAAGGCGTCGGTCAGGGGGCTGTGGCCGCGCGCCATCAGTTCGGCCATCGCCCAGCCCGAGCCCGGCGTCGCCTTGAACCCGCCGGTCCCCCAGCCGCAATTGATGAAGCAGCCCTCGAGCGGGGTTTTCGACAGGATCGGCGAGCGGTCGCCGGTCATGTCCACGATCCCGCCCCATTGGCGCAGCATCTTGAGGCGCGAGAGCATGGGGAAGGTCTCGACCAGCGCGCGCACCGTCTCCTCGACATGGTGCCAGGAGCCGCGCTGCGTGTAGTTGTTGAACCCGTCAGCACCCCCGCCGATGACCATTTCGCCCTTGTCGGACTGGCTGAGGTAGCCGTGCACGGTGTTCGCCATCACCACCACATCCATGCAGGGCTTGATCGGCTCGGAAACCAGCGCTTGCAGGGCGACAGACTCGACGGGCAGGCGAAAGCCCGCCATCTCGGCCAGATGCCCCGAATGCCCGGCCACGACGATGCCCAGCTTGCCGCAGGCGATCCGGCCCTTTTGCGTGTTCACGGCGACCACCTTGCCGCCGTCGCTCTCGACCCCTGTCACGGCGCATTGCTCGATCACATCCATGCCCATCGCCGCGCAGGCGCGCGCGAAGCCCCAGGCGACGGCATCGTGCCGTGCGGTTCCGGCGCGTTCCTGCCACAGCGCGCCCAGGACCGGGTAGCGTGGCCCGTGAATGTTGATGATCGGCACCAGGCGCTTGACCTCGGCGGGCGGGATGAAGCGCGTGTCCACGCCTTGCAGGGCATTGGCGCGTTCGGTGCGCAGATAGCCGCGCTTCTCGTGTTCGGTCTGGGCCAGCATCATCACGCCCCGGGGCGAGAACATGATGTTGTAGTTCAACTCTTGCGACAGCGTCTCGTAGAGCGCGCGGGATTTCTCGTAGAGCGCGGCGGAGGGGTCTTGCAGGTAGTTCGAGCGGATGATGGTGGTGTTGCGCCCGGTATTGCCGCCGCCGAGCCAGCCCTTCTCGATGATTGCGACATTGGTGATTCCGAAGCGCTTGCCCAGGTAATAGGCCGTCGCCAGCCCATGCCCGCCCGCGCCCACGATCACCACGTCATAGCGGTCGCGCGGCGTGTCGGGGCCGGCCCAGGCGCGCGGCCAGCCACGGTGCTGGCGAAAGGCCTCGCGGGCGATGGCAAAGGCGGAATAGCGGGTCATGCGCGCGGCGGCTCCGGTTGGCTCTGGTTTGCTGTGTTGCCTACACCGCCCGCGTGCGATTATCCAGAAGCGTCACAATCGGGGCGAAAACCGAAATCAGTGCGCGCTGCGACTGTGCGTCGCGTCTGGCGGCATTGTGAGGGGGGGCGCGGCAAATGGGGTTTTGCCCGTGCCGCGATGACGATAGAAGGCGGGCGGCAAGACGGGGTGTGACATGAGTGATCTGCTGGCCATCGGCGGCTTTCTGGTGATCGCGCTGGGTGTGGCGCTGGTGCTGGGCCGGGCCGTGTTGCGGGCCGAGCAACTGCGCGCCGCCGAGGGCCATGACCGCGCGATGCGCGTCTATCGCGACCAGCTGTCCGAGGTCGATCGCGACCTTGCACGCGGCACCATCGGCGCGGCCGAGGCCGAGCGGCTGCGGCTGGAGATTTCGCGCCGCATCCTCGATCTGGACAAGAGCGAGGCGGGTCGGCCCGCAGGCGGCCCGGCCCCGCGCGCGATGCGCTTCGTGGCGCTGGGGGTCGTGGCCGTGGCGGTGCTGGGCAGTGGCGCGGTCTATCTTGCCCTTGGCGCGCCGGGCTATCGCGACCTGCCGCTGGCCGAGCGTCACGCCCGCGCCGAGGATACGCGGCGCAATCGTCCGCGCCAGGCCGCGCTGGAAGAGGAGTTCGCCGCCCGCGCCGCCCCCCCGCAATTCGAGGGACGCGCCGAACTGGAGCCGATGGTCGAGCAGCTCCGCGAGGCGCTGGTGCAGCGCAGCGAGGATGTCACGGGCTTCCGGCTGTTGGCCCAGAACGAGCTGCGGCTGGGCAATTACCGCGCCGCCATCGAGGCGCAGGAGCGCGTGATCGATCTGGCTGGTGACGCAGTGGACCTGTCGGAAAAGGCGTTCCTGCTCGACATGATGGTGATCGCCGCGGGCGGTCGCGTCTCGCCCGAGGCCGAGGCGCTGATCGAGCGGATGTTGCGGCGCGACCCCAATGAGGGGGTGGCGCTTTACTATACGGGCCGGATGTATGCCCAGACCGGGCGGCCCGACATGACCTTTCGCGTCTGGCGGCGGCTGCACGAGGTGAGCACCGCTGACGCGCCCTGGATGGAGGAGATCCGCGCCGCGCTGCCCGATCTGGCGCGCATCTCGGGCGAGCCGCGCTATCAGTTGCCGCCTGCCCCCGCCGCCGAGGCCGGGCGCGGGCCCTCCGACGCCGATATCGCCGCCGCCGAGGAGATGGACCCCGAGGCGCGCGCCGAGATGATCGAGGGCATGGTCGCCAGCCTGTCGGCGCGGCTGGGCAATGAGGGCGGGCCGCCCGAGGACTGGGCGCAGCTGATCCGCGCGCTGGGTGTGCTCGAGCGCGAGGATGAGGCGCTGGCGATCCTGACCGAGGCGCGGCAGGTCTTCGCCGCCGAGGCCGAGGCGCTGGCGATGATCAACGCCGTCGCCGAAGAGGCCGGGTTGCAGACCGGCGGCATGCCGGGCACGCCCTGATGGCCGTCTGCGAGCCTTTCGAGGCGTTCGCCGATGCGCTGCCGCGGGGGGGGTGCGCGCTGGCGGGCCTAGATCTGGGCGAGAAGACCATCGGGGTTGCCGTCTCGGACCGGCTGCGCAGTGTCGCCTCGCCACTGCAGACCATCCGGCGGCGGAAGTTCGGGCTGGATGCGGCGGCACTTCTGGAGATCGTGGCGGCACGCGAGATCGGCGGGCTGGTGCTGGGGCTGCCGCGCAACATGGATGGCAGCGAGGGGCCGCGCTGCCAGTCCACGCGGGCCTTCGCGCGCAACCTGTCGCGGCTGACCGAGCTGCCCATCGGCTTCTGGGACGAGCGCCTCTCGACCGTGGCCGCCGAGCGTGCGCTGCTGGAGGCGGATACCTCGCGCAGGCGGCGGGCCGAGGTGATCGACCATGTCGCGGCCGGGGTGATCCTGCAGGGCGCGCT
>PXES01000337.1 GCA_003564655.1 Paracoccaceae bacterium | reverse complement strand
CGAATACCCGGCCTCGCCCGCGCCCACCGACCCGGTGACTTTTCTGTTCATGGGGCGCTTTCTGCGCGAAAAGGGCATTCATGATCTGGTCGAGGCCGCGCGTATCGTGCGCGCGCGCCATCCAAAGGCGCGCATCATCGCCCTCGGCAGCCCGGATTTCACCTTGCGCAACTCGATTTCAGCCGATGAACTGGCCGCATGGCAAGCCGAAGGCGCGGTCGAGTTTCCGGGGCGCGTTCGAGACGTCCGCGGCTATCTGCAGGGGGCTTCGGTCATGGTCTTGCCGTCCTATTACCGCGAGGGGATACCCCGAACGCTGCTTGAGGCGCTCAGCACCGGGCGCGCGATCATCACCTGTGACTCCGTCGGCTGCCGCGAGACGGTCGAGCAAGGGCAGAACGGCTGGCTGGTTCCACCGCGCGACCCTCAGGCCCTCGCTGAGCGCATGTTCAGTTTCCTGGAGCAGC
Source organism: Paracoccaceae bacterium (assembly GCA_003564655.1). GTDB lineage: Bacteria > Pseudomonadota > Alphaproteobacteria > Rhodobacterales > Rhodobacteraceae > Roseinatronobacter. The sequence continues at coordinate 3,281 of PXES01000337.1, read as the reverse complement.
CCGATCTGATCCGCAGCATGGGGCAGCGCAGCCGGGAGATTGCCGAGGCGCGCTTTTCTGATGACCATGTGGCAGGTCAAATGCTTGCGGAGATGCAGATTGCTGGAAGCCGTGTCGGCGGCCTGCGATGATGGCGCGCGCGAGGAGCGACCAAGCGCGAGGTAGCCGGCGCGCGCCCCATCCAACGGAACGGGTCATCTCATGCTGAAACGCGGTTTCGATATTCTCGCCAGCGCTGCGGCGCTGCTGGTCTTGTCGCCAATGCTGGTGGCGATGGCCGTCTGGATCAGGCTCGATAGCTCCGGCCCGATTTTCTTTCGCCAGCGCCGGATCGGCAAGGACCGGCAGGTGTTTCGGGTTCTCAAGTTCCGCACCATGATCGAGCGTGACCCCGACAGCATTGACCAATATGCCGAAGGGGTCATCACCACGGGCGATGACCCGCGCATCACACGCTCGGGGCGGTTTCTGCGCAAGACCTCGATCGATGAATTGCCGCAACTCTGGAACATGCTGGTGGGCGATATGAGCGTGGTCGGCCCGCGCCCGATCCTGCCCGAGCAGCTTGAAGTTGTGCCTGACGAGTTTCTGTCGCGCTTCGATGTCCGGCCGGGGCTGACGGGCCTTGCGCAGGTGCGCGGTCGGCGCAGCCTTGGCTGGCTGGAACAGCTTGCCGCCGATGCCGAATATGCGCGCGCTTGCGGGTTCATTTATGACATGGGGCTGATCCTGCGCACAGTGCATGTGGTCGCCACTGGCAAGGGCATCTATGGCGGCGAGGGGCAGAACTGGCGCGAATACCGCGAGGAACTGCGCGCAAAGGGGAAGCCGAAGCCGTGAAGACCTATTTCATCACTGTGGATCCGGACATCGCGCTTTATGCCGAGCAATGCGGCGTCACCACGATCTTCGTGGACATGGAGACGCGCGGCAAGGCGGAACGTCAGGGCCATCTGGACACTCACAAGGCTGCGCATACGCTGGGCGATGTGGAACGGCTTGCCAGTTGCCTGTCGCGGGCCGAACTCATGGTGCGGATCAACCCGCCATGGGAGGGGACAGCGGGCGAAGTCACCGCCGCCGTTGCTGCCGGGGCGGAGCGCCTCATGCTGCCCATGTTCACCACGCAGACTGAGGTCGCGCTGTTCAAACGCGCCTGCGGGCCAACGCCTGTGGCACTGTTGGTCGAAACAGCAGCGGCCATGGCGCGCCTGCCCGCCATTTTGCCACTGCTGGGCCGTGAGGACCGCATCCATTTCGGATTGAACGATCTGTCGATCGACATGAAGCTTGCCTTCCTGTTCGAGGTCCTGGCCGGAAGGCTGCTGGACGGGCCTGCTGCGATCTGCCGCGCTGCCGGTGTTTCCTTTGGTATCGGCGGGGTCGGACGCATCGGGCATGGCGATCTGCCCGCCGATTGCATTCTGGGCGAACATATCCGCCTTGGGTCGGACTGGGTAATCCTGTCGCGCGCCTTTCATCGCGGGGCAGCGTCACTCGCCGCACTGCGCGAAAGCATTGATCTGCAGCGGGAAATTCAGGCGCTGCTGCAAAAGGCGATCGATTGGCAAACGGCCGCGCCAGAGGCGCATGAGGCCAATCAAGCCGTTCTTGCCGACCGGGTCGCCGCGATCACGCGAAAGGAAGTTGCCGCGAATGAATAAACCCATTGCCTTCCTCACAGAGCCACGTGTTGCCCTGGCTTTGACGGTGATCCTTTCGCTGATCGTCGCGTTGGCCACGCTGACGCCTTCGCAGCACATGCCTTCGGCGCCGGGCAGCGACAAGCTGCACCATTTTCTGGCCTTCGGGGCCATCGCCTTTCCGATGGCCTTTGCCCGCCCGCGCTTGTTCCTCTGGATCGTGCTTGGCGTAGCTGCTTATGGTGGCCTGATCGAGATCATACAGCCCCATGTAGGGCGGCATGGAGATGTGTGGGATGCGCTCGCCAACGCGGTGGGCGCCCTGTTCGGTGCGACGGTGGGCGTGGTGCTTCGTCGCGCGATCTTGTCGCGGCAGAGTTGACGCGCCCTGCCGCCTTGGGGCAGCTCTTCAATTGCCCGCAGAGAGTGACATCCGGCGCAGAGATATCTTTTGTAGCACGCGCTCGAGATGCGCTTGTCCCCATATCGGTGGCAACGATCCCTCATGCGGGTGAGGATCGGGCGAGAAATCCACGATCAGCGCGTCGATGATCGGCTGCGCAGACGGGTCGGGCAGCGGGTCCAGCCCACGCACCCAGCGGATGAATTGCTTGCTCACATCGGCCCGCGCGGCGTAATGCGTGACGCTTTCACCATCGCCCAGCGGAATCGTGTAACTCACCGGCCCCCAGCCCATGCTTTCGCCAAGGGCATCGGCGGCGGGCTTCAGGGCGGCGGGGATGATCAGAACGGCGGAGTGGGACATCAGATAGCCTCCAGAAGATCGCCCGCGCCGCGAGCCTTGTGATACGTCACTAGCCGGTCGCGCTCGGAGTCTGTGATGGTCCGGTCCACAGCCACCCACCCGACAATATCGCCAAGCGCCGCCAGCAGCGCCGCAGGCCCGCCCGTGATCGTCGTTGGCCCGATATTCAAGCTACCGGCAGAGGCGATCTCTACGTCTCGCTCGATCCAGCTTCCCTTGCGCCCGAACACCATCACGTCGAACGTGCCGCCATCGGGGAATGTGATGGGCAGCACATCGTCGGACAGGTCGAAGCGGATGAAAGGTGGTGATGCCACGCCCGCCTCGGTCACATCGAGAGCATTTCCCACACGCTGATAGACCTGTGCCGGAACAGGCGACGATGGTGCAGCAGGCAAGATGGCGGCGAATGGCGCAGCTACCAGAATGCTTTTCGCCCCGTCACCAGAAACAGCCGTGGCGCGATTGTTGGTCAAAGTCTCTTTCGGACGTATATCGAATTCGTTTGAGCCGATGGCAGTATTATTGTAACGGGTAATCAGCCACCACCCATCGCCCACAGGCGTTATGCGTTCGACAATCCCACCGTTCTGGGCGGGTGATACCTCGGTCTGCGCGCCGTCTTGCAGGCTGACCCCCATATTGCGCCCTCCGGTTCCTGTCGTCGTCCCGAACATGATGAAATCAAACCCATCCGCCTTGGCGAGAATTTGCTGAACATACTCATCATTCTCGGTCGGCAGCGACACAAACGGCACGACACTGCCGGAGTTCGGCGTGATCCGCGAATACGGGACACCCATGATCGTGCCGACATTATCCTGGACAGTGCAGTTTTCTTTGGTCCACGCGCTGTTTTCCAGCGCCTCGGT
>PXES01000098.1 GCA_003564655.1 Paracoccaceae bacterium | reverse complement strand
GGGCAAGGTGGCCTTGCGTTCAATGCGGCACCCGATCCGGATCACTACCGGCTGGATCGCCTCGCCTGAGTTCCGGCGCGCTGTCAGACCGCGTAGCGCAGCACGGCCGCCAGCTCGGCCTCTTGCGGGATATCGGCGCGGCGCACGGCAATGACCTTGCCGCCATTGGCGATCACCCGGCCCGCGATCTCGTCGATCACCCCGTAGCTGACCGCCGAATCTTCCTTGTCGAAGGTCACCTCGCCGCTGTCTTCATCCACGAGCCCCGGCACAACCGAGTCGATATCCACCAGCAGCGTATCGACCGCGCCGAAGGTCGCCGCCCGCGCGGCGCGAGCCACCTGCGTCGTGGCCCGCCCCTCATTCTCGCGCATCGCGTAGAGCGCAGCGAAATCGGCCACGGCAGCGGCGTTGATCCCGTCGACGATGCTGCGCGCCTGTGCGCCCAGCTCATGCGCGGGCACCCGCACCGGGCTGGTGGTGATCGCCTCGCTGGCCAGATGCGGATAGCTGTTGACCGAGCGATAGATCGACAGCAGTGGATCGGTCGCGGCCAGGATCAGCGGCTCGCTACGCCCCGACAACAGCCCGCGCAGCGCAGCGTCGATCTGGCGGCAGTACTGGCGCAGATGGTGCTTCTGCCCCTCAGAGCTGCCCAGTCGCCCGGAATAGTTGCGCGAGTTGACATTGGCCGTGCCTGCCACGCTCGCCGCATCCTTCGGCAGGTCGGGCACGCGCACTTCCTGCGCCGGAGTATCGCCGAGCAGTTCCACCACACGCACTTCATTCTCGGCCAGTGCGAGGACAAAGGCGTGCTGCGGCATCGACACGGCGCGCAAAAGCGGTTTCAGATGGAACCGGTCCGCGACCTGCGCCATCTCGCTCAGGTGATTGGGCAGGCGGTAGCTGCGCAGGCTGTCGGGGGTGACAAACAGCGCCAGCGCGTTCGCCTGCACGCGCCAGAAGTCGTCATCGTCCAGCAGATCATGCAACTGCTCTTCGATGGGCCAGATGGTGCGCTTGGCCACGCCGACCTCTTCAAGCTGGGCTACCGCGTCCTGCGTCAACTGCTTCAGACGGGGGCGGGCGGCGTCGATATGCTGGGTTTCGGGCGTGGTCTGCAGATAGATCGAAACCATCGCCTCGCCCCGCGCCGCGACCAGCGCGCCGATCTCGGCCTGGGTGGGAATATCGACATAAAGCATAGGGGGAAACTCCTGAGAAGTGCGATTTCGCCCGGTCTTTGCATGTCTGGGGCAGCGCCGCAAGGCAGCGAAATTTCTGCGCGAACACCACAGATTCACGGGTCCGTTACGGTTGCAGCCCCCATGGCCCCTTCCTATATACCCGCCGAGAGCCCCGACCGGGGCGTGTTCACTGACCGGATGGGCCGGGGCCTGATGGGACCGCCCGTTGCCACATCGCTTGAGAGAGAGGATGCATCACCATGGCTAAAGTCATCGGCATTGACCTTGGCACAACCAATTCCTGCGTTGCCATCATGGACGGCTCGCAGGCCCGCGTGATCGAGAATTCCGAAGGCGCGCGGACAACTCCTTCCATCGTTGCCTTTACCGATAACGAGCGTCTGGTCGGCCAGCCCGCCAAGCGCCAGGCCGTCACGAACCCTTCGAACACCGTCTTTGCCGTCAAGCGCCTGATCGGGCGGCGTCTGAGCGATGCCGAGGTCGAGAAGGACAAGAATCTCGTCCCCTATGCCATCGTCGATGGTGGCAATGGCGATGCCTGGGTCGAAGCGCGCGGCGAGAAATACAGCCCCTCGCAGATCTCGGCCTTCATTCTGCAGAAGATGAAAGAGACTGCTGAAAGCTATCTGGGCGAGAAGGTCACGCAGGCCGTCATCACCGTGCCGGCCTACTTCAACGACGCCCAACGCCAGGCCACCAAGGACGCGGGCAAGATCGCGGGCCTTGAGGTGCTGCGCATCATCAACGAGCCGACAGCCGCCGCGCTGGCCTACGGTCTCGACAAAAAGGACAGCAAGACCATCGCCGTCTATGACCTTGGCGGCGGTACCTTCGACATCACCATTCTGGAAATCGACGACGGGCTGTTCGAGGTGAAATCGACCAACGGGGACACGTTCCTCGGGGGTGAGGATTTCGACATGCGGATCGTCAACTACCTTGCTGACGAGTTCAAGAAAGAGCACGGAGTCGATCTGACATCCGACAAGATGGCGTTGCAGCGTCTGAAAGAGGCCGCCGAAAAAGCCAAGATCGAACTGTCCAGCAGCAGCCAGACCGAGATCAATCAGCCCTTCATCTCGATGGACAAGAACACCGGCCAGCCGCTGCACCTGGGGCTGAAGCTGACCCGCGCCAAGCTGGAATCGCTTGTGGGCGACCTGATCAAGAACTCGCTGAAACCCTGTGCTGCCGCGCTCAAGGATGCCGGGCTCTCCAAGGGCGATATCGACGAGGTGATTCTGGTCGGCGGCATGACCCGCATGCCCAAGGTGATCGAAGAGGTCACCGGCTTCTTCGGCAAAGAGCCGCACAAGGGCGTCAACCCCGACGAGGTCGTGGCAATGGGTGCGGCGATTCAGGCCGGCGTGCTGCAAGGCGACGTCAAGGACGTGGTGCTGCTGGACGTCACGCCGCTGTCCCTCGGGATCGAGACGCTGGGCGGGGTCTTCACCCGGCTCATCGACCGCAACACCACGATCCCGACCAAGAAAAGCCAGGTCTTCTCGACGGCCGAGGACAACCAGAACGCTGTGACCATCCGCGTCTTCCAGGGCGAGCGCGAAATGGCCGCCGACAACAAGATGCTGGGTCAGTTCAACCTCGAGGAAATCCCGCCCGCCCCGCGCGGTATGCCGCAGATCGAGGTGACCTTCGACATCGACGCCAACGGCATCGTCAACGTCTCGGCCAAGGACAAGGGGACCGGGCGCGAGCAGAAGATCACCATCCAGGCCTCGGGCGGGCTGTCGGATGACGATATCGAGAAGATGGTGCAGGATGCCGAGGCCAATGCCGAGGCCGACAAGCAGCGCCGCGAACTGGTCGAGGCCCGAAACCAGGCCGAAAGCCTGATCCATTCGACCGAGAAGGCTGTCGAAGAGCACAAGGACAAGGTCGATCCGACGACTGTCGAGGCGATCGAGTTGTCCATCGCCGCGCTGAAGGACACGCTCGAGGGCGAGGATGCAGGCAAGATCAAGTCGGGCATCCAGAACGTCACCGAGGCATCGATGAAACTCGGCGAGGCGATCTACAAGGCACAGGCCGAGGCGGCCGAGACGACCGAAGCCACCGAGGACGAGCCGCGCAGCGTCGATGACGATATCGTCGATGCGGACTTCGAGGATCTGGACGACGACAAGCGCAAGTGAGACGCGCGCGTATAACGGATAACCGGTCTGAGGCTCTCAGGCCGGTTGTCTTTTGAGGATGTGAGCACCATGGCCAAACGTGATTTCTACGATGTGCTTGGCGTCAACCGGCAAGCCTCGGCCGAGGAGATCAAGAAGGCCTATCGCAAGAAGGCCAAGGAACTTCACCCCGACCGGAATTCCGACAACCCGCAGGCCGAGGCCCAGTTCAAGGAAGTGAACGAGGCTTATGACGCGCTCAAGGACCCAGAGCGCAAGGCAGCGTATGATCGTTTCGGCCACGCGGCTTTCGATGGCGGCATGGGCGGCGGCGGGGCGCGCGGTCCCGGGGGCGGCTTTGGCGGCAATCCCGATTTCGCCAGCGCCTTTTCCGACGTGTTCGAGGATCTGTTCGGCGATTTCGTCGGTGGCGGGCGCGGCGGGGCGCGGGCGCGCGCGACGCGCGGCTCGGACCTTCGTTACAACATGCGCATCACGCTGGAAGAGGCCTATGCCGGCACACGCAAGAGCATCCGCGTGCCGCGCCTGTCAGAGTGCGAGGCCTGCAACGGCTCGGGCGCCGAAGGGGGCGCAGAGCCCGTCACCTGTCCGACCTGTTCGGGCATGGGCAAGGTCCGCGCACAGCAGGGATTCTTCACGGTCGAGCGGACCTGCCCGACCTGCGGCGGCTCTGGGCAGATCGTCAAGAACCCGTGCAAGGCCTGCGCCGGGGCCGGGCGGGTCGAGAAAGAGGCCAGCCTGTCCGTCAACATCCCCGCCGGGGTCGAGACCGGCACCCGCATCCGCCTGTCGGGCGAGGGCGAGGCCGGGCTTCGTGGCGGCCCACCCGGCGATCTCTACATCTTCATCAATGTCGCCGAGCATCCGATCTTCAAGCGCGATGACATGACCCTGTTCTGCCGCGTGCCCGTCAGCATGGCCCGCGCCGCACTGGGCGGCGAGGTCGAGGTGCCGACCATCGATGGCGGGCGCTCGCGCGTCAAGGTACCAGCGGGCAGCCAGTCGGGGCGGCAGATGCGCTTGCGCGGCAAGGGCATGCCCGCCCTGCGCGGTGGCGGTCAGGGCGACATGCTGATCGAACTCGCGGTCGAGACGCCCGTGAACCTGACCTCGCGGCAGAAGGAGCTGCTCGAGGAATTCGAGAAGATGAGCGCCGAGAACAACCCCGAAAGCTCGAGCTTCTTCGACAAGGTCAAGGGGTTCTGGGACGGAATGAAGGGCTGATCAGACCCGGCAGGCATTCAGAGCGCGCGCATGGATCGCCTCGCGCTCGCGAAGCAACTCGGCAACGCGGGCATCATTCACCTCTGTCGCGGTGACGGCACTTGCCGAGACGCACTGGACTTGGTTTCCGTCGAGCTTGCAGCGATAGGGTGCATGACCCTTTGATGGCAGACGCACGGTAAACTGCGCCGGATACCCCTGGCGAACACTCTCGATCGTTGCATCATGTATCCGAAGCGCGTGGCTTGATTGCTCGCACGCGCTGCGCGACGGGATCTCGTGTTCCTCGGTCTTAACGCAACCGGCCAAAAGGCCAGCTGCCGCGAATATGGAAATATACCGCAAGATGGTCTCCTCGGGGCTTGCCTGTCATGTGAATCTGCCTCGGTTCTTTTTTTATTCTGGCGCGCAGCCCGAAAACCACGCACCAGATATGGTGTTCATGATCTCATGACGACCGAATTCTGACAAGGACGAACTCTGTTACCCGCTGGTTCGTGTGTCAGTTCGGCACCAAGGATCAGTTGCCCTTGCGGCAGGGCGCGGGGCGCATGACGTAGTGGCCGGGGCGCACCAGATGCTTCTTCTCTTCATATACGGCGGGATAGTGCATGCGATAGATCTGCTCGCCTGCGGTCCCGTTGCGGTATTCGAGCGTGGTCTTGGCGGCCTTCACCAGATGCTTGGTGACCCGATATTCGGGTGCCACGTAAACCTGGTCGAAGCATTCAACCACGTGGCCTTTCCACGCTGCCGCCGGTGTCGCGATAAACGGCGCCATTGCCAAGGCAAGTGCCGGGAGTGCGATCTTCTTCATTGTAGTCCTCCAGAGAATAAGGGTTTGAATATATTTTTTGACCGCTCAAAAGCCTCGGCAAGTGCGCGGATTTCTGCCGTTCACAGAAAAATGCCACACTTGTGAAGATGCTAGCACCAAGAATTTGGTCTGGCAACACGTCTGATCACACGTGCTCACGGTTAATTCATTGTTATCATTTGTCGTGTCATTGGTGAGGTATCCTGTTTGGAGGGGCTGCCATGACCGCTGCGGAAATGCCCTTGTTTGCTGTAGAGTCGGCGGGACCCGATACAGTTCCGTTGGCCTCTGGCGGCCGTCTGCCCTCTTACCTTCGCGACCATCGCAAGCGGTTGCGCGATCGGTTTCTGCAGGGTGGGGCCGTCGCCTGCGCCGAATACGAGTTGCTGGAGCTGATTCTGTTCCGCGCCATTCCGCGTCAGGACGTGAAGCCGCTCGCCCGGCTGCTGATCGAACGGTTCGGCGACCTGAATCGCGTGATCGCCGCTCCGGCAGAACAGTTGCGGCAGGTCCAGGGCGTGGGCGATGCTGTTATCATCGAGCTGAAACTGATCGCAGCCTGTGCCGAGCGGATGGCGCGGGCGCGCATTATCGACCGCCCTGTGCTGTCGGGGTGGCAGGCGCTTCTGGACTACTGTCACACTGCCATGGCCCATCGCGAGACCGAACAATTCCGCGTGCTTTTCCTTGACCGAAAGAACACCCTGATCGCGGATGAGGCGCAGGCCGAAGGCACGGTCGATCATGTGCCCGTCTACCCGCGCGAGGTGCTGCGCCGCGCGCTGGGGCTTAATGCCTCGGCGCTCATCCTGGTGCACAACCATCCCTCGGGCGACCCGACCCCGTCGCAATCGGATATCGAGATGACCCGCCAGATCCAGATGGCAGGCGAGACCTTGTCGATCACGCTGCACGATCACATCATCATCGGCAAATCGCGCGAGGTCAGTTTTCGCAGTCTGGGGCTGCTCTAGCGCACCCGCCCTTCACGCGCGCGTGCCGTCGAAGGGCTGAAGCGCGATGCCCTCGGCCCGCAGCGCATCGTGCAGGGCCTGCGCCAGCGCGACGGCGCCCCGGGTGTCTCCATGCAGGCAGATTGTGTCGATGCGCACCGGCAGATGCGTACCTTCCGCCGTGATGATCGCGCCCGCGCGCAACATGGCAAGGATGCGCGCACACACGGCCTCGGCATCGTGGATCACGGCGCCGGGCAGGCGACGGTCCATCAAGAGACCGTCCTCGGCATAGGCCCTGTCGGCAAAGATCTCTTGCGCGACACGCGCGCCCAGCGCCTCGGCGGCGCGGGCCTGCGCGGTGCCCGCAATGACCATCAGGATGATGTCCGGATCCACGGCCAACGCGCCCTCATAAGCGGAACGGGCCAGCGCCTCATCCGCAGAGGCCATGTTGGCCAGCGCCCCGTGCAGCTTGAGATGGCGCACCGAGCCACCCGCCATCCGCGCCATCGCCTGCGCCGCGCCAAGCTGGTAGGCGACAAGGTGGCGCACCTCTTCTGGCGCAACCTGCATCCGCCGCCGGCCGAAGCCCTGCAAATCCGGCAGCCCGGGATGCGCGCCGATGCCAACTCCGTTCTCCACCGCTTCGCGCATGGCCTGCGCCATCACATCCGGATCGCCCGCATGGAACCCGCAGGCGATGTTGGCCGAGGTCACGATGCGCAGCAACTCAGCATCCGCGCCCATCGGCCAGGGGCCGAAGCTCTCGCCCATATCGGCATTCAGGTCGATCCGCGTCAGCATCGTCATGCCTCCTCCAACTCGTCGCCGCAGCTTACCCCGCTAATCAATTGATAGGCCAGCAGGTCGGACATGTCATTCGGGTCGCGCAACAATGGGCGCAGCTCACGCGGCAAAGCGGCGCGGCGCGCAGCCTCGCGGCGTTCCAGTTCAACAGCGTCCTTCAGGCTGACCCACTCGAATCGCAGCACCGCATCATGAGGGGCCTGCACCAGTCGAGGCAGGTCGCAGGGCAGAACCGTGCCGATCCGCGGGTAGCCGCCGGTGGTCTGGCACTCGGCCGCCAGCACGAAAGGCGCGCCGTCGCCGGTGATCTGGATATCGCCCGGAATGATCGTGTCCGACAGAATGGTCAGCCCGCTGGGCAGTTCGAACCCGTCACCGTCGGGCACCAGCCGCTGGCCCATGCGGTTGCCGCGCGCATCCTTGCGAAACACGGTCTCGGTGAAGCGCGCACGGGTCTCGGCGGGGTAGAGTGCGGTCTGCGGAGTTTCGACAATGCGCAGCACGCCACCGTCGAACCGCGCGAGCGGATTCAGAACCTGCCCGGTGCGGCCGCCCGTGTCCGGGCCCACCTCGAACACCGCGCCATCCTCGACCATCTGGCCCAGCCCCGCGACCAGATGCGCAGAGCGCGCGCCGAGGGTTTCGGGCGCGCCGATCCCGCCGCCGACATGCAGATAGCTGTAGCCGCCCGGGCTGCCCGAAAGATCGAGCCGCGCCCCCTTTGGCAGAAGGTGGCTGGCGTTCCAGGTCAGCGCGCTGCCATCCGCATCTGCGCGCATTGGCGCGCCGGTCAGCGCGATGCGCAGGTCGGCGCGGGCGGTCAGCGTCAGGAAACTGCCCGCGATCTCGAGCGCGGCGAGCCCCGCCTCCTGCCCCAGCAACGCCGCGCCCTCATGCAGTGCCAGCCGGTCCATCGCGCCCCCGCGCGACAGGCCCTGCGCCAGCCAGCCCGGGCGCCCGAAATCCTGCAGCGTGACGCCCGGACCGGCGCGGAGAATCTCGACCCCCGCCATCAGTGCAGCCCCTCGGCCACCGCCCCGCCCATCGGGTCGCGGGCGCGGATGGCCTCGAACTCATCGCGCGGGACGGGGCGGAACTGCACTTCGTCGCCCGGGCGCAGCAGGAAGGGGTCCTTCTCCTCGGGGCGGAACAGGCGCAGCGCGGTCTGGCCGACATGGCGCCAGCCGGTCGGCGTGCTGACCGAAAACAGCACCATCTGCCGGATCGCGACCGCCAGCGCCCCCTCGGGCACGCGCGGGGTCAGTCCGGTCTTGCGGGGGATGTTCCAATGCTCTCGCAGGGCGCCGAGATAGGGTTGGCCCGGGGCGAAACCGATGGTCTGCACGCGCAGGGGCGCCTCGCACAGCGACTCGATTGCCTGCTCCGGGGTCAGCCCGGCGGCGGCGGCGGCCTCGTCAAGCTGGGGGGCGAGGTCGGTGCCGAAGACCGCCGGCACCCGCCACAACCGCCGCCCGCCCGGCAGCGGCGCGGCATACCAGTCGCGGCCGTCGAGTATCTCGCGCAAGGTGGAGCGCAAGCTGTCCGGGTCGCCCGCTGCGAGGTCGAGCCGCAGATAGACCGAGGGCAGCGATGGCGCGGCCTCGACCACAGCTTCCAGCCCCGCGCCCGCGACCTCGGCGCAGAAGGCCAGCGCGGCGCGATTGGCGTCCTCGGTCAGCTCGGCGCCGAATCGGACCAGCAGGCCATCCACCCCCAACGCCGCGATAGCCGGGAAGCCGTTTTCCGTGCCTGCATCTGCCATCTCTCCCCCTTGTCGTACATGATTCCACCGGTCAGCAACGGAACATGATTTTTTCGTTGACGAAATGCGGGCATTTTGTCAACGTCTTTCCTGCACCGCACGAGAATGGTGCCACAACAGGGAGATCACAATGACACTTCGTCTTACCCTTGCCGGGGTTGCTGTCGCCTGTATCGCGACACCCGCGCTGGCCCAGAACGCATGGGACATGCCCACGCCCTACGGGGATGCCGTGTTCCACACCCATAACATCACCCAGTTCGCCGATGAGGTGCGCGCGGCCACTGACGGATCGCTCGATATTACCGTGCATTCGGCGGGCTCTCTGTTTGCGCACGGGCAGATCAAGGACTCTGTCCGGCGGGGTCTTGCGCCCATTGGCGAGATCCTGATGTCGCAGCTTGTCAACGAGAACCCGGTCTTCGGCGTGGACAGCATCCCCTTCCTGGCCGCCAGCTATGACGAGGCCGAGGCGCTTTGGGCGGCCTCGCGCGGGGCGGTGTCGGATGCGCTGGAAGAGCAGGGGCTGACGCTGCTGTTCTCGGTGCCGTGGCCCGGGCAGTCGCTATTCCTGCGCGAAGAAGTAACCGAGCCCGCGCAGCTTCAGGGTGTGAGCTTCCGCGCCTACAACAACGCCACCGAGCGCATGGCGCAACTGCTCGAGATGATCCCGACGCAGGTCGAGGCTGGCGACATCCCGACCGCCTTCAGCACCGGGCGCGTGGCCTCGATGATCACCTCGCCCTCGACCGGTGTGTCGTCGCAGGCCTGGGACTACACGACCCATTTCATCGACGTGCAGGCCTGGCTGCCCAAGAACATGGTCTTCGTGAACACCTCGGCGCTGGACGGGCTGAGCGATGAGGAGCGCACAGCCCTGATGGAGGCCGCAGAGGCCGCAGAAGCCCGCGGCTGGGAGATGTCGCGCGAAGAGACCGACACCCAGATCGCCGCGCTGGAAGAGGCCGGGATGGTGGTGATGCAGGCCTCCGATGCACTGGCAGCACGACTGGCCGAGATCGGCGCGATCATGGCCGACGAATGGCTGGAAGGGGCTGGCGAAGCCGGGGCCGCGATCCTCGACGCGTATCACGCCGACTGACATGATCGGCGGGCAGGGCCGGATGCGCCCTGCCCGTTTTCTGCCTGATCGGAGGGCGCGATGCGCAGACTGCTGGACGGAGTGTACTCGGCCGGGCTTGCGGCGGCCTGCCTGTCGATGGTCGCCATCGCCGCGATGGTGCTGAAGCAGATCCTGGCACGGGTGCTCGACAGGGCGCTGATCCTCTTCGGCGCATCGCCCATAGGCTTTACCGTGCCGTCGCTCTCGACCTTCGGGGGGTTCTTGTTCGTCGCCGCGGCGACACTGGCGCTTCCCGCCACGCTGCGCGCAGGCGGGCATGTGCGCGTCAGCCTGTTGCTGCGCGTGGGCGGACCGAGGTTTCAGCGCGTGATGGCCGCGCTGATGCTGATCTTCGCGCTGGGGCTGGCCGTCTTTGCAGCCTGGCATTCCGGCGCGCAGGCCGTCGATTCATGGCAGTTCAACACAAGGTCATTCGGGATGGTCCCGGTGCAACTGTGGATCCCGCAGGGCGTGATGACACTGGGTTTCGCGCTTCTGGCGGTGGCCATCGCTGATGAGCTTGTTACGCTGCTGCGCGGCTACACCCCCGGCTATCAGAACGCCGAGGACGCACGCAGCATTGACGAGGGGCATTGAGATGGATCTGCTCACCCTCTCGATCCTTCTCGTCTTCGTGCTGTTTGGCTTTCTGCTGGCCGGGCTCTGGGTCGGGTTCTCGTTGATCGCCGTGGCACTGGTGGCGATGGAACTGACGCGCCCCGGTCTGGCGGGCGCGGTCTTCGCGACGCGGGTGTGGGGGTCGCTGAATGTCTGGGACCTGACGGCGCTGCCGATGTTCATCTGGATGGGCGAGATCCTGTTCCGATCGCGCCTGTCGTCGGATCTGTTCCGCGGCCTCTCGCCCTTTACCCGCCGCCTGCCGGGGGGGCTGCTGCACGCCAACATCCTGGGCTGCGCGCTGTTCGCGGCCGTCTCGGGATCATCGGCGGCGACCACCGCCACAGTGGGGCGCATGTCGCTGCCCGAGTTGAAGAAGCGCGGATATGACAGCGACATCTCCATCGGCACGCTCGCGGGCGCGGGGACCTTCGGGTTTCTCATCCCCCCCTCGATCATCCTCATCGTCTATGGCGCGGCGACCGAACAGAGCATCGCGCGGCTGTTTCTGGCAGGCGTGCTGCCCGGCGCCATGCTGGCGGCGATGTTCGCGGGCTATGTGATGGTCTGGGCCATGCTGAACCGCGACCGGATGCCCGCGCGCGAGCCCGCGCCAAGCTGGGCCGACCGGTGGGACGCGATCAAGGCGCTGGGGCCGACCGTGGCGCTGATCATCGCGGTGATCGGATCGATCTATGCGGGCCTCGCCTCGCCGACCGAGGCGGCGGTGATCGGGGTTGTCGGCGCGCTGGCGATCTCGGGAGCGTCAGGGGGGCTCGACCGTGCGAGTGCCGTGGCCAGCCTGCGTGGGGCCGCGATCACCACCTGCATGATCGCCTTCATCCTGGCAGGCGCGTCGTTTCTGACCGTGGCGATGGGGTATACGGGCATCCCGCGCTTCCTGGCGCAATGGATCGGCGAGCAAGGCTATTCGCAATACACGCTGCTGGCCGCACTCCTGCTGTTCTTCATCGTACTGGGGTTCTTTCTGGACGGGATCTCGATCGTGGTGCTGACCACTTCGGTGATCCTGCCGATGGTACTGGCCGCGGGGATCGACCCGATCTGGTTCGGCATCTTCCTTGTGCTGGTGGTCGAGATGAGCCAGATCACCCCGCCTGTGGGCTTCAACCTCTTCGTGTTGCAATCCATCACCGGGCGCGGCATCTTCCGCATCGGGCGCATGGCGCTGCCGTTCTTCCTGATTCTGGTGCTGGCCACCGCGATCCTGTCCATTTTCCCGGAGATTGCCCTGTGGCTTCCGAACACGATGCTAAGCCGGTAAGGCCACTGATCCCCGATATCGGCCCGGTTGTCAGTTCCGCGCATCTGGCCTCGTCCTCGCTGCCCGCGCTGTCAGAGGTCGAGTTCGCGCTGACCATGGCCAACAACGCCTTCCACCGCTGGATGGTGCGCTGCATGACCGCGGCGGGGCTGCCGGGGCTTTCGCCGCTGGAGGTGCTGATCGTGCATCTGGTCAATCACCGCGACCGGCCCAAGACATTGGCCGATATCTGCCTGGTGCTGAATATCGAGGACACGCATCTGGCCAATTACGCGATCAAGAAGCTCGAGGCGCACAAGCTCGTGCAGACCGGGCGCAAGGGCAAGGAAAAGACCGTCGCGATCACCGATGCCGGGACGCAGCTCTGCACCCGTTATGGCGAGATCCGCGAAGCCCTGGTGGTGCGTGCGGCCCGGCAGCTTGGCCACGACCCGGCCGATATCAGCCGCATGGCGGCACTGCTGCGGACCCTGTCGGGCGCTTATGACCAGGCAGCGCGGGCGGCCGCCGCGCTCTAGGCGGGGCCGGATTTTCGCGGCATGGGCACACAGTTGCGTGACTGGACTTCGCGGAATGGCGCGGCTTAGTAAAATGTCGTGCCCGGTCAATAGCTTTCACAAAATCTTATGCGGTCATCCGGTTGCGCCCCCATGGCGTAATCGGGGTGTCTTTCCGAAGACGCCAACCAATGGAGGTTTAGAGTTATGAGAACGACACTGAGTGCAATCGCCCTGACTGCCGCAATGACCGCGCCGGTTATCGCAAATGCCGACAGCCACGGCGGCACCATCGTCGATATCGCCGCTGGCAACGAAGCCTTCTCGACCCTCGTTGCAGCAGTGACCGAGGCGGGCCTGGTGGACACGCTGTCCGGTGAGGGCCCCTTCACTGTCTTCGCCCCCACGGATGAAGCTTTTGCTGCACTGCCCGAGGGTACGGTCGAAGGTCTGCTGGAAGATATTCCGACGCTCACGGCAATTCTGACCTATCACGTCGTCCCCGGCGAGGTCATGTCGGGTGATCTGGAAGACGGCATGATGGCCGAAACCGTGAATGGCCAGTCGCTGACCATCGGTGTGGGCGACGCGGTAACCGTGGACGGTGCGACCGTGATCGAAGCCGATATCGAGGCAAGCAATGGCGTGATCCACGTGATCGACTCGGTGCTTCTGCCCGAGTGATCTTGCCGCAACTTGACTGATGGACGGCGGGCGTCATGCGCCCGCCGTTTTTCTGTCTTCGGCGTCAGCGTCCACGCCGTTCAGGGACGCACGAGATCCCAGGCGGGGTATTAGGGGGCTCTGCCCCCGTCGCCTCGGGCGACTCCCCGGGAATTTTCAACAAGGATGAAAGACCGGGCCGGATCAGTCCTCGCGCTCGACGGGTTTGGGCCGGTCATCATAGCGCGGGTCGAGGATGCGGTTGGCATCGCCCTCCGGGTCGTCATACATGCCCTTGCGCAGGGTCCAGATGAAGGCCACCAGCCCCATCAGCCCCAGAAACAACGAGACCGGGATCAGGATGGTCAGGACTTCCATGGGCCCTCCTTCCGTTCATTTGAGTCGCAGCGCATTCAGCGTCACCGAGATCGAGGACAGCGACATCACGAAGGCCGCCCACAGGGGCGTCGCGAAGCCGAACAGCGCGATAGGTACGAAGATCGCATTGTAGATCCCCGATTGCCAGAGATTCTCGCGAATGCGTTTCATCGCGGTGCCCGACAGGCGCACCGCATCGGCCACGGGCGACAGGTCGCGCCCGAGAAGCACCATGTCCGAAGCTGCGCGCGCCGCATCGAGTGCCGAGGCGGGCGAGATCGAGACATGTGCCGCCGCCAGCGCCGCCGTGTCGTTGAGCCCGTCCCCGACCATCAGGACCTTGTGGCCCGCAGCGTGCAGATCGGCGATGGCCTGCGCCTTGTCCTGCGGCAACGCGCCGGCCTGCCAGTCGGCAATACCCAACCGCGCGGCCAGATCGCCCACGGCACCGGGTACATCGCCCGATATCAGCCGCACGGTCCGGCCTTGCTCGCGCAGCAGGCCCCCCACCTCGGCCGCGCCGGGGCGCAGCGCGTCGGTGAAGGTCAGCGCGCGCGTCTCGGCCCCGACCGAGAGGTAACTCGCAGTCTGTGCGGCCGGGGTGGCGCCCACCCAGTCGGCGCGGCCCAGCCGCACCGCGGCGCCGTCCCAGAGCCCCGCCACACCGCAGCCGGGGTGTTCGGTGACAGCTTCGAGCGCCGCAGGCACGATGCCCCGCCCGCGCAATTCCTTCGCCAGCGCTACTGCAAGCGGATGCGCCGAGGCCTCGGACAGTGCCAGCGCCACCGGCGCCACCTCGGGCGGCAGGCTGTCGGCGTTGTCGGGGACCGGCGCGCCCATGGTCAGCGTGCCGGTCTTGTCGAAGACGACGGTATCGACCTCGGCCAGCCGTTCCAGTGCTGTGCCGTCCTTGATCAGCAAGCCCTTGCGGAACAGCTTGCCGCTGGCCGACGTCACGACAGCCGGCACGGCGAGGCCCAGCGCGCAGGGGCAGGTGATGATGAGGCTCGCCACGGCGACATTCATCGACAGCCGCAGATCGCCGCCCGACAGCCAGAACCACACGAGAAACGCCCCGAAGGCCAGCACCGGGATGGTCGGCGCATAGGCGCTCGCGGCTTTTTCGGCGATGGTGGTGTAGCGCATCCGCGCGGTTTCCGCCGTGGCCACCAGATCGGCCATGCGGTGCAGCGACGAGTCCTTTCCGGCGGCCGTCACGCGCAACTGCAAGGGACCGGTCAGGTTTACCTCGCCCGCGCTGAGCACATCATCCGGGCCGGCGGCGACCGGCAGTGTTTCGCCCGTCAGCAACGCGCGGTCGATCTCGGAGCGTCCTTGCGTGACCACGCCGTCCACTGGCACCCGCCCGCCGGGGCGCACCAGGACCACATCGCCCACCGCCAGATCATCGACCGCGACACTCTCCTCGCGCCCATCCACCAGCCGCAGGGCGCGCGGCACTTCCAGCGCGGCGAGTTCCTGCGCCGCCGAGCGCGCGGCGGCGCGAGCGCGGAAATCGAGATACCGGCCCACCAGCAGGAAGAAGATCAGCATCACCACGGCCTCGAAATACGCGTGCTTTCCCGACAGCAGCGATTCGTAAAGCGAGATGAACAGCGTCAGCAGAATGGCGATGGAGATCGGCCCGTCCATGTCCATCCGCCCCGCGCGCAGGGCCCGCCAGGCATTGCGGAAAAAGGGCTGGCCCGCGAAGGCCACGGTCGGGATGGCGATCAGCGCCGAGATCAGATGCAAAAGGTCGCGCGTCGCCCCCTCGGCCCCGGCCCAGACGGCGACCGACAGCAACATCACGTTCATCATGGCAAAGCCCGAGACGCCAACGCGCATAAGCAGGTCGCGGCCCTGCTTTTCGGTCGCAGTCATGGACAGACTGCCCGCGTCCATCTCGTGCGCCTCATACCCCAGCCGGTCGAGGCGGGCGATGACGTCAGCGGCCTCGACCCCTTGCGCAGCAGCGACACTGAGGCGCTTCAGCGTCAGATTCAGCCGTGCCGACGAGACGCCCTCCATCGTCGCCAGATCGCGCTCGATGGTCGAGATGCAACCCGCGCAATGCACGCCGGGCACCGACAGCAAGAGCCGCGCGCCGGGCGGCGGCACCTGTCCGGCGCGCGCCTCGGCGGGCGCGCCGGCACTACAGCCAGGGCAGGCAGAGGGGCGGGCGGCGAACGTATTCATCGCGGCTTAGCGCAGATGCAGCACGACGCGCTGGCGAAACTCGGTGCCATCCTGCGCCACGGCATGAAGGCGGATGTTCCAATTGCCTGTGCCGATCTCGACCGGGGCGCGGTAGGCGCCATCGGTAAAGCGGAAATCGGGCTCCTGGTCATCGCGCACATGGGTCGCGGCACCCAGCGT
This sequence comes from Paracoccaceae bacterium, assembly GCA_003564655.1. Taxonomy (GTDB): domain Bacteria; phylum Pseudomonadota; class Alphaproteobacteria; order Rhodobacterales; family Rhodobacteraceae; genus Roseinatronobacter. The sequence goes on along the minus strand of PXES01000098.1, from coordinate 105 downwards.
CGCGTCGAGATGCGCAACCTCGACCGGCGCGCCGTCCGGGTCGGTGATGGCCAGCGTCAGCACGCCGTCTTCGTGGCTTGCCTTGACGTCCCAGCCCAGCGCCAG
>PXES01000398.1 GCA_003564655.1 Paracoccaceae bacterium | reverse complement strand
GCCGGCATGGCCCCGCTCGTCCTGGGCCGCGAGGTCGATTTCGCCTATTCGGGCGGGACGCATGCGCAGTATACGCCCACGGGCGAAATGACGGTCGCCGCCTTCATGTCGGCCGAGCGCTCGCCCTTCTACCCCGATACGCCCACGCTGATCGAACTGGGCTATGACTTCTCGATCGAGGACTACCGCACCATCGTCGTGCCCCAGGGTGTCCCGGATCACGTCAAGGAACGGCTGATGGAAGCCGCCGCCTTTGCCAGCGAATCGGAAGCCTTCATCGACATCACCGAGGGCAACACCTTCTTCCCGGTGGTGAATATCGGGCAGGAAGAGATGGAAGCAAACGTCCGCCGCATCCGCGCCGCGAATGAAGAGGTTCTGGGCGGCGACTGAGCGTTTCAGCCCCCGCGCGGCTAAAGGGTCGCGCGGGGCGCGGGTCACTCCCGCCGAAACCACGAAAAACCCGCGCGGGCGAGGCGCCCGCGCGGGTTCTTTCATTCCGTCTTGCGGTGGGTTCAGCCCATCGCCGCCTTGGCCTTGGCGACGATCTGGCCGAAGGCTTCGGGCTCGTGCACCGCCAGATCGGCAAGAACCTTGCGGTCCACCTCGATCCCGGCCAGCGTCAGCCCGTTGATGAAACGCGAATAGCTCAGCGCCGGGTCGAATTCGCGCACCGCGGCGTTGATTCGCTGGATCCACAGCGCGCGGAAATTGCGCTTGCGCGCCTTGCGGTCGCGCGTGGCGTACTGGTTGGCCTTGTCGACCGCCTGCGTCGCGGTGCGGAAATTCCGCGAGCGCGCGCCGTAATAGCCCTTGGCGGCCTTGACCACCTTGCGATGCCGGGCGTGCGTCACCTTGCCGGACGTAACTCGTGACATGATTGCGCCTCCTTACCGGTCGTAGGGCATGTATTTCTTGACGATCCGAGCATCCGGGTCCGTCAGGACCGTGGTGCCGCGAGCGTCGCGAATGAATTTCTTGGTCCGCTTGATCATGCCGTGGCGCTTGCCAGCCTGACCCGCCTTGACCTTGCCGGTGGCGGTCATCGAAAAGCGCTTCTTGGCGCTAGACTTGGTCTTCATCTTGGGCATTTGCTACTCCTTTCGCTGGAGAGGTCGCTCGCGCACCACGGCATGCCACACGGGCCGGGCGCGTGTCTTGGAGACTGCCCCGTAGCGTAGCGCGCGGCCCGGCACAAGGGGGTTAGAACATCGCCATCAGCCCGGCGAGGGCACGCACGACCATCTCGGGCACCTCATTGATCGAGTAGAGCCCCCGCGGTCGGTCGAAATGAACCATGGTCAGCAGCGCTGCGCCGGTTGCGGCCAGGATCAGCCCGACGACTGGTCTGCGGTTGTTGCTCCAGGCGCCGGCAACGCTTGCAAAGGCCAGTACCAGAAGCCCCAGCCCACCAAGAAACACCAGTTCATGATCCATGGGCCTACTCCGGTCTTGCGGGTCCATGCAGGGCGTGGGTCTACTCGGGCTCGCCCTGCACGATCAGATGTTCGGCGCAGGGCGCGACACGCAGAATATTGGTCGTCCCCGGCTGGTTGAAGGGAATCCCCGCCGTGACGAGGATCTGGTCGGTCTCGGACGCGAAGCCGTATTTCCGCGCCACGCGCACGGCATTGATCACCGCCTTCTTGAAGCGCTCGACCCGATTTTCGATAGTCTCGCAATGCACACCCCAGACCAGCGACATGCGGCGCGCGACGGTGCGGATCGGGGTGATCATGATGATCGGAACATGCGGGCGCTCGCGGGCGACCAGATAGGCGGTAGTGCCCGATTGCGAGAAACAGCAGATCGCGGCGATTTCGGTCTTCTCGGCCAGCTCGCGCGCCGCTGCGACGATCCCGTCGGCAATCGTCTTGTGATCGGCCTTGCGCGAGGAGTCGATGATGTCGATATATGTCGGGTCGCTTTCCACCTCGATGGCGACATTGTTCATCGTGCTGACGGCCTCGATCGGGTACTGCCCCGCCGCCGACTCTGCCGACAGCATGATCGCATCCGCCCCCTCGTAGATCGCCGTCGCCACATCCGAGACTTCGGCACGGGTGGGCATCGGGCTTTCGATCATCGATTCGAGCATCTGCGTGGCGACGATGACCGGCTTCGCGGCGGCGCGTGTGCGGCGGACCAGACGCTTCTGGATCGGCGGCACGTTCTGCACCGGCAACTCCACCCCCAGATCACCGCGCGCCACCATGATCCCGTCCGAGGCATCGAGAATCTCGTCGAAGGCGTTGACCGCCGCGGGCTTCTCGATCTTCGAGAGCAGTGCGGCCCGTCCGCGCGCCAGTTCGCGCGCCTCGGTCACGTCGGAAGCGCGCTGTACGAAGGACAGCGCCAGCCAGTCCACGCCCAGTTCGCAGACGAATTCCAGATCCTTGCGGTCCTTGTCGGACAGCGCGGCCAGCGGCAGCACCACATCGGGCACGTTGACGCCCTTGCGGTTCGAGATTGTGCCGCCGACGATGACCGTACATTCGGCATGATCGGCGCCGCAGCTTTCCACCCGCAGCCGGATCTTTCCATCGTTGACCAGCAGTCCGGCACCGGGTTCCAGCGCTTTGAAAATCTCGGGGGGGGGCAGGGTGACGCGGGTGGCATCGCCGGGGCGGTCGTCGAGGTCGAGCCGGAAGCTCTGCCCCTCGGCAAGCTCGACTGCGCCTTCGGCAAACTCTCCGACGCGCAGCTTCGGCCCCTGCAGATCGGCGAGAATGCAGATCGGACGCCCCAGATCGGCCTCGACCTTGCGGATGATGGCGTGGCGGGCCGCAATCTCGTCATGGCTGCCATGGCTCATGTTGAGGCGGAAAACATCGGCCCCGGCTTCGAACAGGGCGCGGATCATCTCGTAGCTGGATGACGACGGTCCGAGCGTCGCGACGATCTTGATCATCCGGTGTCGGCGCAGAGGGGTCATGAACGATCTCCTTTCTGGCGGCGGGACCGACACCCAATGCCCCCATACCTGCGCACTCAGGTCAAGTCGGAAGGCAGGCGCGTCTCACCTGTTAGCGCAAACACCTACGCGGCTTGCGCCACGGGATCAAGACATCCTTCCCTGTTCTGGGCCCGCTCCGGAAGGTGGCAAGCCGCGCGCAGCGCGGCGAGGGTGGGTGGGCGGGCCACCTTCCGGAGCGGGCCCAGAACAGGGCGTCACTGCAATTCGATCCCCACGCGGGCGGCCAGCCCCTGCGCATCGACGACCGACAGCGTCACGAAACCGGGACCGTCGAGTCGCAGCCGGGCCTCGCGCTCATGGCTCCGGACAAGTACGGGCCGGCCATTGGCAAACCAGGTGAACGGGGCCTCGCCGCGTTCGATTCGCGCAAGCACCTGCCCTGCAACCGGCACCAGCGTCGCGCCATCAGGCGGAAAGGCCAGGGCGGGGGCGTCGTGTGCGATGCCGGGGCGCGCGCCAAAGCGGCGCAATGGTGCCGGCAGGTCGGAATGCGCGAGGGTCAGGGCCGCAGGCGGGGCAGGCGGCAAGGCGACGGGCGCGCGCCCCAGATTGCCGAATACCTCGAACAAGAGTGGTGCTGCTACATCGATCCCGTAGATCCCCGGAACTGGGGCGCCATCCGCCCGCCCGACCCAGACACCCACCACATGCGCGCCGTCGAACCCCACCGCCCAGGCATCGCGATGCCCGTAGGAGGTGCCGGTCTTGAACGCCAGCCGCCAATCCGGCAGATGCGCCGGACGCGGGGCAGAGGCGAGGATATCGCCCAGATGCCATGCGGCCTCGGTGCTGATGACCGTGCGCCCCGTCGCGCCACCCGCCCCCTCGGCCGAGAGCGCGACGCCCGCGCCACCGCGCGCGATGGCCGCGTATAGCTGCACCAGCCCCTCGAGCGACAGCCCCCCCCCGCCCAACGCGACGGCAAGACCGGGTGCGTCGCCGGGCACGACGGCCCTGACCCCGGCTGCGCGCAGTGCCGCCATCAGCCGCGCCGGTCCAAGTGCCTCGGTCAATTCGACCACGGGCAGGTTGAGCGAGATCTGCAGCGCCTCGCGCGCGCTGACCGGCCCGCGGAACATCCGGTCGAAATTCTGCGGTGCGTAACCGCCAAACTGCGCCGGGCGGTCATCGAGCAGCGTCTCGGGATGCGCCAGCCCGTCCGAGAACGCCATGCCATAGACCAGCGGCTTGAGGGTCGAGCCCGGTGAGCGCAACGCCTGGGTCATATCGACAAAGCCCTGCCGGGCCGGGTCGAGGTAATCCCCCGCCCCGACCGAGGCGCGGATCTCGCCGGTCACCGGATCGGCGACCATCAGCGCGACACTGGCGGCACGCGGCAGCCCGCGCAATCCGCGTCTTGCGACATCTTCCAGCGCTTCCTGCAGGGGGGCATCGATGGTCGTGCGGTGTAGCCGGGTGTCAGGCGTCGCCGCGCGCAGCCGGTCGGCCAGATGCGGGGCCAGCGCCGGAAAGCCGCGCCGCGCCTGCGGCAGCGCCTCGGCCCTGGCGGCGCGCGCGGCCTCGGGGGTGATCACCTCGGCGCGCACGGCCCCTGCAAGCACCCGGTCGCGCGCCGCCCGCGCGCGGTCGGGATGCCGGTCGGGGGCGCGTGCGGTCGGGGCCTGCGGCAGCGCCACGAGCAGTGCCGCTTGCGCCTCGGTCAGCCGCGCGGGTTCGCGCCCGAACCAGGCAAGGCTGCCCGCGCGCAGCCCTTCCAGATTGCCGCCCATCGGCGCGTGATGCAGATAGAGCGCGAGGATTTCGTCTTTCGACAGAACCCGTTCCAGCGCCAGCGCCAGCCGAATCTGGCGCAGCTTGCCTGCCCAGGTGCCGGTCGGCCCGTCCTCGATCAGCCGTGCCACCTGCATCGTCAGCGTCGAGCCGCCCGAGACCGCGCGCCCGTGCCGCACGGCCTGCCCGGCGGCGCGCAACAGCGCCAGCGGGTCGACGCCCCGGTGGCGGTAGAAGCGCCGGTCCTCATGCGCGAGCAGCATCGCCCGATAGCTCGCGTCCACGCGGGCCGGGTCCACCCCCAATCGCCAGCGCCCGTCGGCGACCGTGTAGGCGCGTAGCAGCGACCCGTCGCGCGCCAGCACCTCGACCGAGGTTTCGGGCGCGAGTTCCGGCAGCTCGGTCGCCGCCACCCAGCGCATCGCCCCCCATCCGCCGCCGATGGAGAGCGTCAGCAGAACGAAGCCCAGCGCGAGACGCAGGGTCATGGCGTGATCACCACCTGACCCGTCGCCCCGACCGCGCGGTTGGTGGGGCGATACATGTCCTCGACCTTCGCCGCCGGGTGGTGGAAAACCCCGGGCGAGACTGCACGTGCGATATAGGCCAGTCGCAGCGGCGCGTCCGAGGTCCAGTCGACCGCGGCGAGGAAGCGGTCCGAGCGCGCCTCGGTCGTCTCTGCGCCCTCCTGCAGCCCGAGCCAGTCCAGCGCGCGGATATCGCCTTCGCGCAGCAGGTTGGCATTGTCGATCTCGAAGCCCGCGGGCAGCGCGTCGTCGATCATCAGCCGCCCGCCCGCGACCCCGCGATCCGGGCGAATTTCCAGCACGCTAACGACGCGGTCGCCGACGCGCAGGTCCGCCGGGTCGATTTCATCGCCTTCGACCGAATAGAGGCTACGCGAGATGCTGTAGCCCACCCCGCCGGCCTGCCCCGGCACCTCGGGCACGCCAAAGGCCGAGAGGGTTAGTGTCACCGGACGCTCGCCCTGATTGCCGATCACCACCGGCCCGCCTTCGAGCCCCGCCAGAACATTGCCCGACACCGGCTCCCCGTCGCGGGTAAGTCCCTGCGCCTCGGACCCCAGCGCCATGGCGGCCTGTAACGACCAGACGGCTTCCTGTGTCGAAAGCTGGTCGGCGGTCCCGTGCCCTGTCAGCATCCCCGCCAGTTGCACGCGGTCGACTGCCCCGCTCCCCGCTTCGACCGCCAGCGCGAGCAGCCCGGCCGTATCGCGCAGGTCGGTGCCGTAATCCGCGCGCATTCCGCCGTCGTCGCTGCCGATCAGCCCGCGCGCGCGGGTGAACATCCCATCGGCGCGTTGCTGGTCGCCATAAGCGGCCAGCGCCGCGCCGAGCTGGGCGGCGGCGAGCGGCGTGTCGAACTGCTCGGCCAGCGTGTCGGCATAGTAGCGCAGATCGCCGAGCGCGGCCTCTCCCGCGCGGGCGAGGACATGAAACGCATAGGCATAGCCGCCCGCACCGCCATAGAGCTGGCCTGCCATGGCGACCTCGTTGCGCAGATTGTTCAGCGCCATGCGCAGCGCTGATGCGGGCACATCGGCGCCCTGCGCCTCGGCGCGCAGCAGCACATCGGTCACATAGGCGTCGAGCCACAGATCCTGCCCGCCGGTTCCCCACAGCCCGAAGGACCCGGTTCGCCCCTGCCGTGTCAGAATGCTGTCGATGGCGCGCTGCACCCGGGCGCGCGCCTCGGCCTCGGTCACAAGCCCCAATTCGGCCACCGCGTTCGAGGCCAGCAGCAAGGGCTGTATGGACGACGCGATCTGTTCGGTGCAGCCATAGGGATAGGCGTTCAGCCGTGCGATCAGCCCCGGGACGTCCAGCGCTGCCCCGGCCCCGGCCACGACCGTTGCCTGCGCCGTGGCGGGGCGCAGCCCGGTCAGCGCGTCCTCGGTGAAGGTGAAGGACTCGCCCGGCGCAAGCGTGAATTGCGACGACCGCGCGATCTCGGGGTCGGTGTGCTGGACCGTAAGGCGCATCTCGCGGCTGAGGCTGCGCCCGTCCGGTGTGGTCAGCGTGATCGTGTAGAGGTGCGTGCCCACGCGATCGGGCGCAAGCTCGATCTCCAGCGCCCCGCGCCCGCCTTCGTCCAGCGTCACGGTCTCTGGCGCCGCGCCAAGACCGTGCCCGTCCACTGACAACGCCATCTCGCCTGCCGGGCCGCTGGCGTGGGTCAGGTCCAGTCGCAGGCGGCTGACATCGCCCGGCACCATGAAGCGCGGCAGGCTGGGCTGCACCACCACCGGGTCGCGCACCAGCACATCGGCGCTGGCCTGCCCGACCCCCTCATCCGACCAGAGCACGGCCATCAGCCGCACCGTGCCGTTGAAGGCGGGCAGGTCGAAGCCCAGCGTCGCGCTGCCATCCTCAAGCGCCACGGGCCCGGTGAAGAAGGCCAGCAGATCCTCGCTCGGGGCAGGCCCCGCGCGTACAGCGGCCATCGCATCGCCGCCCGAGCGCACATCACCCATCGCGCCCGCCCGCGCGTCGATCAGTCGCCCGTAGATGTCGCGGATCGCCACGCCCAGTTGCCGCTGGCCAAAGAAATGGCCCAGCGGGTCAGGGGCCTCATGCCCGGTCAGCGTCAACACGCCCAGGCCGACCGCGGCAAGGGTCGCATAGGCCGGGCCATCCGTGAAATCGGGCAGGTCGAGCGTGACCTCCAGCCGCTCGCGCGGGTTGGCCTCGACCGGGGCCGTCAAAACCGCGTCGAGCGCGCGCGTGCCGGGCGCGACGCTTGCATGGGCCAGACCCAGCGCACGGGCCGGCATCTGGTCGGCCGCGTCCGATGGGCGGATCAGGCTTGCGGTGACATAGGCCCCGGCGCCCCAGTCCTCGGTCACCGGCAGGTCGATCACCGTCTCGCCCTCGACCTCGACAAGCCGCGAGTGGATCAGCCGGTCCGACAGGACCGAGACCAGCGCCGTTCCCGTTCCTTCGGGGGTGAGACGCAACCGCGCCACATCGCCGGGCGCATAGGACGCAGCGTCGAGGGCGACAGGCAGCATGTCGGGCGTCTCGCGCGCGGTCGGGGCGGCGTACCAGCCCGCGGTGAAGGGGACTGAGGCGCTAGCGAAATCGCTGCCCTCGCGCGTCACGCGCAATTCGAACTGGCCCCAGTCAACCGGCACGCGCAGGGTCGCAGGGCCACCGGTCAGCGTCAGACTGCCTTCGTCTATGCGGCTGCGCTCGGTCATGGGCTCCCACGACCAGCGGCCATCCTGGCTGAACCACTGGTAGCGGGTGGTCACGCGGCTGACCTCCCAGCGCAGCTCGCCGGAAATGGCCGCCCCGTCCGGCCCCACGAGTGCAAGGTCGAACTCGGCCGTGGCGTTTTCGGGCAGGGTGTCATCGAAACCGGGCCGGATGGCGATCACCGGGGCGGTGGGGAGCAACGGGCGCGTCAGGTTACGCTCGACCGGGCGCGAGGCACCGTCGATCAGCGTGGCGGTCAGGCTCAGCGCATAGGGGCGCGGCTCGAGCGTCAACCCGTCCAGCGGCAGCGCCGCCTGCAAATACCCCTCGGCATCGGTCATCGCCCCGCGCGGCAGCATCCGGCGCTGCGGGTCGAGGCGCTGGTCATGGCGCCCGAAGCGGTAACCGGGCCAGCCCGCCAGTTCATCCGTGGTGCGCAAAGTCACCGACGCTTCGAGCGTCAGCCCCGCTGCCGGGGCGCCGAAAAGATGCCGCGCGGTGACGTCAAGCCGGGGTGGCGAGGCCAGGTCCACGGGGCCGTCCTCGGTCAGCGACAGGTCGAAATCCACCCGCTCGGGCAGGAAATCCTCGACTAGGACAGAGGCCGAGGCCAGCGGCTCGGCCTCGGGGTCCGACAGCATCTCGACCCGCCAGACCCCGCGCGGCACATCGCCGACCAGCGGCAGGGCAAAGACATGCCCGCCCGCGCGTTCCTGCTGGCTGACGATGCGCGAATATTCTACCCCGTCGGGCCGCATCAGCCGCGCGATCATCGGCAGGCCGTGCAGCGCCTGCGCGCGGTGGTCGCGGGCAAGAGCCGTGACATGGATCACCTCGCCCGCGCGGTAGGCACCGCGATCAGTGGCGAGGAACAGGTCGATGGGCCCGGGGGCCGCGCGCCCCTCGACGCCGCGGTCCGAAAGGTCGAATTCGGGCTCGTCCAGTGACAGCATCGCCATGTCGGTTTCACTTTCGACCAGCACCATGACAGGCGCGGCAGGTCCGGTCCCGCGCGTCAGCGCATCGTCAAAGCGTGCGTGGCCCCGCGCATCGCTGAGCGCCTCGCCCAGGACACGGTTGGACCCTGCCAGAAGCGCCACGCGCACCCCCTCGACCGGCTGGCCGTCGGACAGGCGCTGGACGACGACATGCAGCCCGTCATTGCCCGCCAACGTCGTCAGCCCCAGATCCGAGACCATGAACCACTGCATCGCGGGGGTCACGTCGTAGGTGTCCGCCCCCGGCACTGCTGCGCGCAGGACATAGAGGCCGGGCTCCAGTTCCCCGGCCTCGTCCAGCGGCAGGCGCGAGGTGGTGGTGCGGTTCAGCGTGCCCTCCAAACGGGCGCTACCGGACCAGACCGGTTCGGCCAGCAGGTTTTCGAACTGCTGCCCCTCCCACGGGCCGAGGCTGCGGGCGAAATCGCCGCGACGGACGGCCGTGACGAGGTTGCGGTCCGACACGCGCAAGAGCCGCAGATCCAGCCGCTCGGCATTGACCGTCTCGACCGGCAGGGCGCGTGAGCCCGAGGCAGGCAGCACATAGCCGCGTCCGGGAAAGCGTACCAGCGGTCTGCGGTCGCGGATGTAGACCTCGAGCGGGATATCCTGCACCAGCGCATTGCCCGAGGTCGATGGCAGCCCGGCGCGCAGCGTCACGTTGTAATTCGCCCCGTAATTCACGCCGCTGAGGCAAATCTGCGCGCCCTCGGCCTCGACCGCGAGGCCGGGGATGGAGCTTTGGACATAGGGCGCATAGTCCCGGGCCGCGGCGAGGTCTTCGGAGAAGGTCACGCAGATGCGCGGGGTGGCGCTGGTCGCCTCGACATCGTGGAAAAGCTTGCGAAAGCCATATTGGCTGCGCAACTCCGTCAGCTTATCGGGCGCGATGCCGGGCGACAGGCGGTCCGCGACGCGCAGCGCGGCGAGCGCGGCCTCGCCCCGGAACGCGGCTTCCAGCGCATTGGACAGCGCCACCAGCGCACTTGCGCGCACCGGTCCGTCCGGCGTGCGCAGCACGCCATTGAGCGCGGCGCTGACCGCGCTGCGGTTCAACTCCCACCGGTTGCCCTGCCCCGACTGCGCCTGCATCCGCGCGGCGCGGGCATAGGCCAGCCAGGCCTGTGCACTGTCGGCCACGGTCACGGCGGCCCCGGCGCGCGCCAGCGCGTCACCGCCCCCAGCCCCGCTGAGAAGCTCCGCCTCGCTCAGTGCGCCTGCGGTGTGACGCAGCGCCATACCCTCGGCCTGCGTACGCGCATCGGTGAAATCGCCGCTGTCGAGAAAGCCCAATTCGGCGCGGACCGCATTTGCGGTTGCGATCCGCTCGGGCGCGACAGCGGTGATCCGCCCGGAAATCGCGCCCTCGAACGGGACCGCCGGGCCGGGCGCGGATTTCGGGAAACACGCCCCGGCGCGCTGGTTGAAGGTAAAGGCCGTGCAGTCGTCAAGCCGCAGGCATGTGGCGTGGCACTGCGTCAGCGTGGTGTTGACGATCGGCGTGAGGTCACCACCGGGCAGATCGGTATCGGCTGCCGTGGTCGCAAAGCGCGGCGGAATCGGGCTGTCTTGCGCCAGAGCGGGTGCGCCCAGCAGGGTCAGTGTGCAGGCCGCTGCTGCCGCAAGGGGGGCTCTCCGCCCTCGGCCGTGCTGGGCGCGGCGCACCGCGCGCGTGTCTTGGGCAAGATGAAACGACATGGCGGAACCTCGCGCACGGGAGACACTGTCACGCTAGCATGACGCGCCCCGCGCATGCGACGATTCTTCGCGCTGACACGTGCTTGTGTCGGCTGCCGTCGTCGCTCGGATCAGTTTCTTGCGGGGACTGGTCCGAGACAGGCGACAGAGCGTCCAGGCTGGTCGATTGCAGCAGATGGTGGCTGGAGCGGGCAGCGGGAATCGAACCCGCACCAAGAGCTTGGAAGGCTCGTGTGATACCATTTCACCATGCCCGCGCTGCGCCTACGGCTAGCCCAAGCCCTCGCACCGGTCAAGAGGCGAGCCGCGCCCGCCCGGGCAGGAAGATGGTCAGCAGCCCCAGGGCAGGCAGTACGGCACAGGCCTGAAACACCCAGGCGATGCCGCGCGCATCGGCCAGCACACCTAACGCGGCGGCCGCAATGCCCCCCATCCCGAAGGCGAGCCCGAAGAAGATGCCTGCGACCAGTCCCACGCGCCCGGGCAGCAGCGCCTGCGCATAGACCACGATCGCCGGAAAGGCCGAGGCGATGATCACCCCGATCGCCACCGACAGCACCCCGGTCGCGACGAGCCCGACATGCGGCAGCATCAGTGTCAGCGGCAGCACGCCGAGGATCGAGGTCCAGATTACCACCAGCGGGCCGAAGCGGTCGCCGATCAGCCCGCCCAGCATCACCCCGGCGGCCGTGGCTGCTAGGAACAGGAACAGCATCTGCTGCGCCACCTCGATCCCCAGATCGAAGCGGTCGATCAGGAAGAAGGTGTAATAGCTGGTGATACTGGCCGTGTAGGCGTTCTTGGAAAAGGTCAGCATGATCAGCACGGCGATGGCCAGACTCACCGACCGGCGCGGCAGGCCCGGGCGGGGGGCGGGCCGCGCCGCGCGCGCCTGCGCGCGGGCGAGCGAGCCATACCACGCACCCACCCGGTTCAAGAGCACCATCCCCACCAGCGCCAGCACGGCAAACGCCGCAACACTGGGCCGACCCAGCGGCACCACGATGAACGCCGCGAGCAGCGGTCCCAGCGCCGAGCCGGCATTGCCGCCGACCTGAAACAGCGATTGCGCCGTCCCGAAACGCCCGCCCGAGGCGAGGCGCGCGACCCGGCTCGCCTCGGGGTGAAAGACGGCCGAGCCGATGCCGATCAGCATGGCTCCCGCCAGAAGCCCCGCGTAGCTGGGTGCGATAGCCAGCAAACCCACGCCCAGCAGCGTGGAGCCCATGCCGACCGGCAGGGATTGCGGCATCGGGCGGCGGTCGGGGATCAGCCCGACCAGCGGTTGCAACAGCGAGGCGGTGACCTGAAAGGCAAAGGTCATCAGCCCGATCTGCCAGAAGGCGAGGTCGAATTCGAGCGCCAGCAGCGGATAGATCGCGGCCAGCAGTGACTGCATGATGTCGTTGATCATGTGGCACAGGCTGATCGCGACCAGCACCAGCCAGGGGGTCTTTGCAGCAGGTGTGGCGGCGGCGTCGCTCATCACAGGCCCTTCACATGTTCAGTGCCTCCCTACCGGCTTGCGGGCAGGTCGGCAACCTCACAGCAGCGGCGAGGCCAGCGCCACCGTGTTGTTGCGCAGCCGCCGCAGAAGGGACCAGCTGGCCACCGCATCGCGCGGCAGAGGGCGCGCGCGCTCGCGATAGCTTGCCTGGCGGGCGTCGAGTTCGTCCGTCACTTCGGCGCATTGGAACAGCAGCGAATTCTCGTAATTAAGATCGAAGCTGCGATGATCCAGATTGGCGGTGCCGATCATGCCGAACAGCCCGTCCACCGTGACGATCTTCGAGTGGATCAGCCCCGGGCGGAACAGCCAGATCCGGACGCCCGCGCGCAAGAGGTCGGGGAAGAGGCTCTCGCTCGCCGCGCCCACGATCAGACTGTCATTGCGTTCGGGCAGGATCAGGTCCACCGCCACCCCGCGCGCCGCGGCCGAGCAGAGCGCCTTGTGCAGCGCGTGATCGGGCACATAGTAGGGTGTCGTGACGCGGATCTGGCGGGTTGCAGCGTAGAACATGGCGCGCAGCGCGTCCGACGGGGTGGTGTGGATGTCATCGGGACCCGAGGCGATGACCTGCGCGATGACATTCTGTGGCCGGACGGGCGGCCTGTCCTCGGACAAGAGCGCGCTGAGATCTTCGGCGTGATGGGTCATCCAGTCATGCAGGAACACGGCCTGCTGTTGCCGCACGGCGGGCCCCTCCAGCCGCAGCAGGATATCGACCCAGGGCGCATAGCGTGGCTTGATGGCAAAAGCCGCGTCGGCACAGTTGCGGCTGCCGATCCAGCTGGTGCGATTGTCCACCACCACGATCTTGCGATGGTTGCGCAGGTCGACGCGCTGGAACAACATCGAGATCAGCGGATTGCCAACCGGGGCCGCGCGCTCCAGCGCCACGCCCGCCCCCTGCATCCGGCGCCAGAGCGAGGAGCGGATCAGCCAGCGCGCGCCGTGATCGTCGACGAGCACCCGACACGCGACGCCGCGCCGCGCAGCGGCGCAAAGCGCCTCGGCCATGCGGGTGCCGGTCTGGTCGGGCAGCCAGATGTAGAACAGCACATGCACATGCGATTGCGCTGTCTCGATGGCGGCGAACATGTCGTCCATCATCGCGTCGCCCTCGGGCAGCAGGGTCAGGCTGTTGCCGTCAAGCGGCTCGAAGCCGCTGGTGGTCTGCCCGGCGGCGAAGGCCGGGCGAGCGATGGGCGCAACCCTGTCCGAGGGTGCTGCAGGGCGCGGCTGCGCGGCGATCAGCTGGTTGCGCCCCTCGCGCATTCGTTCGCGACGCGCGCGCTCCAGCCGGATCTCGCCGAAGAGGAAATAGGCCGCGATCCCCACACCCGGCAGCACCGAGATGACCGTGATCCAGGCCAGCCGCGCAGGCGGCGTCAGCCCGCCACGCAACAGCGCACGGATGATGAACACCACTTGCAAAGAGACCACCGCGACCAGTGTCACGCCAGCCATCCGCTCCCCTCCGCTGACCGGTTTCGCGCACAGTGTCACGCCGCTGCGGCAGAGTCACGCACCACAAGCGGGCATCCGCGCGACCGGGCAGGAAGCGCTTGAACCCCGCCACTGCAGGTGCTTAACCCCCTCGGACAGTCACCCTGATCGAGGATCACATGCAACTCAGCCCGCGCGTCTTCGACCAGTATGTCGCACCGGCGCGACTGAGACCGCAACTCTGGCGGCTGCTCCTGGGGCTGGTTGTACTGTTCGCAGTCTATATCGCGTGGATGCTTGCACTCTTCGCGAGCGTCGAGTTTCTGGCGAGCGGGCTGAGCGCCGAGGCGACATTTGCCGAGATCGACACTGGCGGTACGCCCGCGACGCTGATCCTGCTGCTGTTGACCTTTGTGGGAATGGCACTGGGCACCTTCGCGGCTGTGCGGTTGGTTCACAAGCGTTCGGTGGCGAGCCTCTTCGGCCCGCGCGAATGGGTGCTGCGTGATTTCGCCTTCGGCGCCGGGGTCTTCGCGCTGGTCGCGCTGCCGGGCCTGATCTGGACCTTTGCTGCGCTCGACATGACCCCGGGGGTGGCGTTGTCGGTCTGGGTGATGTTCCTGCCGCTGGCGATCGGTGGACTGCTGATCCAGACCGGTGCAGAGGAACTGGTCTTTCGCGGCTATCTGCAGCAGCAACTCGCCGCGCGCTTTGCTTCACGCTGGGTGTGGATGGTGCTGCCCTCGGTCGTGTTCGGGCTGGGGCATTACGAACCCGAACACCTGGGCAGCTCGCTCTGGCCGGTGTTGTTCACGACCGGTTTCTTCGGCCTGCTGATGGCAGATCTGACAGCCCGCAGCGGTGCGCTGGGCATGGCCTGGGGGCTGCATTTCACCAACAACGTGCTGGCCATGCTGCTGATCACGACCGGCGAGGCGCTGGACGGGCTGGCGCTTTACCGGCTGCCCTTCAGCATCAGCGACACGCAGACAGTGCTTCCGCTTCTGGGCATCGATCTGCTGGGGATGATCCTGGTCTGGGCGATCTGCTGCTGGCACCTGCGCGACCGCTGATTGCAATTCTCGCACACCGCGCATATTTGGGCGGCAGCCGTGCAGGAAGCCCCATGAACTGGATCACCAACTACGTCCGCCCCACGATCACCTCGTTCTTCTCGCGCCGCGAGATGCCCGAAAATCTGTGGGAGAAGTGCCCCGGCTGCGGCACCATGCTGTTTCATCGCGAATTGACCGAGAACCAGCGCGTCTGCCCCTCTTGCGGGCATCACCTTGCCATCGCCCCGCGCGAGCGTTTCGCGCATTTCTTCGACAACGGCCTCTATCGCGAGATCGAGGTGCCCCAGCCCATCGCCGACCCGCTGCAGTTCCGTGACCAGAAGCGCTATCCCGACCGGATGCGCACCGCGCAGAAGACGACGGGCGAGCGCGAGGCCATGCTGGTTGCGGAGGGCGAGGTCTACCGCACGCCGCTGGTTGCTGTCGCCCAGAATTTTGCCTTCATGGGCGGGTCGATGGGGATGTATGTCGGCAATGCCATCATCGCCGCTTGTCGCCATGCCGTCGATCGTCGCCTGCCCGTGGTGCTGTTCTCGGCCGCCGGGGGCGCGCGGATGCAGGAGGGGATCCTGTCGCTGATGCAAATGCCACGTACCACGGTCGCAATCGACATGCTGTGCGAGGCGGGGTTGCCCTATATCGTCGTGCTGACCGACCCGACCACGGGCGGCGTGACGGCCAGCTACGCCATGCTGGGCGATGTCCAGATCGCCGAGCCCGGCGCCCTGATCTGCTTTGCCGGGCCGCGCGTGATCGAGCAGACCATCCGCGAGACCCTGCCCGAGGGCTTTCAGCGCGCCGAGTATCTGCTCGAACACGGAATGCTCGACCGCGTCACACCACGCAGCAAGCAGCGCGCCGAGATCGCGACCATCCTGCGGCTGCTGACCAATCAGGGTCCGGTCATCTACGGTGATCTGCCGCGTCCCGACCCTGCTGCCGCGATCAAGGCCGCGCAAGTGCCGCCCGCCGCACCGAAAGACGACGGCGCATGACGCAGGCCGGGTCGGACGCGCTGCTGGCGCGGATGATGCAGTTCCACCCCAAGATCATCGATCTGACGCTGGAGCGTGTGTGGCGGTTGCTGGCGGCCTTGGGTCACCCCGAACGCGCACTGCCGCCCGTGGTGCATGTCGCGGGCACCAACGGCAAGGGGTCGGTGCTGGCGATGCTGCGCGCGGGGCTAGAGGGGGCAGGGGCGCGCGCGCATGTCTATACCTCGCCGCATCTGGCACGGTTTCACGAACGCATCCGGCTGGCGGGCGATCTGATCGACGAGGCGACGCTGAGCGCGATCCTCGACGAATGCCTTGCTGCCAATGGCCCTGACCCGATCACGTTTTTCGAGAT
>PXES01000216.1 GCA_003564655.1 Paracoccaceae bacterium | reverse complement strand
GTGGAATAGACCCGACCGAAATCGAGGAACCCGAAGCCGTCATGCGACCGGTCGAAGGCATCGAAGGGGCGGTAAAGCTCGATATTCCCGTAGAAGCCCCGATCACCGGCAATCCCCTCGCTGGGATACCCCCGCACTGTGGTTGGCCCGCCAATCTGAAACAGCAGGCTGCCGGGCAACAGGTCGGCGCGGGTCCATTGAAAGCCGCCGCGTCCAACCAGCGTCAGGTCATCGCGAAACCGGTAGCTGGCCTGAGCTGAGCCGGTGATGATGTTGTAGCGCGCCCGCTCATCGAGAATCCGGTCCTGCACGGTCGCTCGGACGAGTTGCATCTGCCCCTCGGCGCGCCAATCCTCTGCGGAATAAGCTGCGCGCAGGCCGGGCGCGAATTTCAGTGTCCGCGTATCGACCAGCGGCATGTCTGCGGATGTCGATCGGTTCGTACCCCGAAAGACAGAGAAGGTGCCAGAGACCAACATCTGATCATCGGCGCGGAAGGGATGGCTGAGCAGCAGCGACGTCGATTGCGCCCGGCCACGGATCCGCAATTCTTCCGTTTCGCCCGCGATCACCCGGGTGCGTGTCTGGGTATGGCTCAGGCTGACCCTTGTGCCGTATTCCCCAACCGGGAAATCGTAGCGCAACGTTCCGGCCCGGCTGCCGCGCGCCCCTTCGAGAAACACCAGCAGTGTGTCATCGATTCCCAGCAGGCCGTAGCGACGATAGATCGCACCGACTGTCACCTCGCCCGTGGATTCCTGACCTGAATTGTCGATATAGGCTTGGGTGAAGTGGCGTGGGGGTTCAGTGACACCGAAGACCAGATCGGTGGTGCCGAATGCCGCACCGGGCTGCAAGAGGAGGCGCAGTTGCGCGCGGTGGGTCTGGTTGAAACGCGCGATATCCTCGGACGCGGTCGGCACATCAACCGTCGTGCCACGCGCGATGCGCACCCGGTTGAAGATGAAATCCTGGCGCAAATCCTCGGCACCGGCGACGGCGACGACACCCACCTGCCCCTCGACCAACGTCACGGTCAGCGTACCAGTACCGAGATCCTGGGGCTGCAAAATTGCCGCGGCGGTCACGACGCCCTTCTCGGCATAGAGGTCGTTCACCTCTCGGATCAGCATCGAAATCTGTCGGAAATCGACAGATTGTCCGACATAGCGCGCTGCGATACGGTCGAGCTGCGCGTCGCTCAGAAAGGCGGATTCGGGGGTGAAAACAACGTCCCGCAAGGGAAATGTCGGCCCACCCGGGGGCGGCAGTTCCGCGCGCTCGATCGGGTCGGTCAGAACGCCCGGCCCCTCGGTCCGCAATCGGGCCTCGGCCTCCAGGTCCTCGATACGCCGCTCGATCTCGGTCGCCACCCGCGCAGCCGTGTCGGCTCCCTGTGCAACGCCGTCAGACGGAACCGCCAGCAGCACAGCGACACACAGGGCCCCGAACAATCGCACGCGTGACCAGCGATGCATCGTTGTCAGCATTCTCACTCCTGTCGTTCCGTCACGGCCCTCACACCGTCAGTCCGAGCGCTGTCGGCCTATTGTTGCAACAGCACTGCCGGGCCGTCGCCAAGCACGAATATGTTGTAAGGAACCCCGTCGATCTGCACCGCTACACCGTCAATGTCGAGCACGTCTTCCTCGTCCACATGGTCGCCAATAACCGTGACGAAGTCGATGCGCGCGATCGGATCATCGCTCCGGCGCATGTTGCGCACGGTGTCGCGCACGAGGCTGATCCCGTCAAAGGGCAGATTGCCCTGTTCGTCGGTGACGCGCACCGTCTCGTCAAAGACAACGACAAAGGCAGAGGTAATGGTCCGGTCACCATCGAGCGAGAGGGCGAATTCGCGATCTTCATAGTGCAGTTGCACATTGCTGGGCGGGGTCGCGCGGGGGGTGGGCGAACGGTTGTCGGCAAGCACGGCCTGATCGGGCGTTTCCAGATACAGCGAACCGGGAACCTCTGCCGTCTCAACTGTGACCTGCCTCGCGGTGGTGAGGATGCTGCCATCGACCACGCGAAGCTCGGGCATCTGCAACCCTGCCGGAGCATCGACAGTCACCTCGCCCAATGTCGCCACCCGGCCCGTCACCCCGTCGATCAGGAAGTCTTGCAGCGCGGCCCCGCTGACACCTTCAGGCAGCGCTGTCGCGGCCTCGAGCGCCGCGAGCGAGCCTTCGATATCCGCAGGCCCAGAGAGCACGAAGACCAGCGGTGCGGCATCGGCAGGCATCTGACGGATCGCCGCGGCGACATCATCGGCACGCAGCGAGACGAACTCCGCCACGCTCAGATCGCCGACCTGCAACTGGTCTGTCGCCTGCAGCGAGACATTGCGGCCCGCAATCTCGTCAATCGCCAGATCGCCCTGCCCGCCGTCAAACCCGGCCACCGCCTCGACCAGATCGCCCGCGGCGAGCCGCCCGCCAGTGATATCGCCGGTCGAGAAGACGCGCGCATGCACCCCGCCCTCGACAGCGTCGAAGGCAACCCCATTGCCCCCAAGCAATGCGGTTCCGTTGGCCGTGGCATTGCCGCCGGTCATCGACCCGCCGAGCGCGATTGCCGTGACATCGCCCGCATCATCAGGCAGGCCCAAAGTCACCAAATCGCCGAAGCGCAGATCGTCGCGCGCTTCAAACCGCTGGCGGCCGCCGCTTGCCGCCGAGGTGATCCCGAGGCTACCATCGACCGTCACGAAGATCCCGCCCTCGGGCGCTTCGAACTCCGATGCGTCCAGATCCGACAGCCCGTCGAGATAGATCGCGCCGGCAGCGCTTGTGGCACGCACGCGGTTGGTGTCGATGCGGATCGGGTCGGGCGGCGCGACGCGCTGGTTCTCGCGGTAGCTGGCGTCGCCGATCCCCAGCGCGCCGTCGAGCACCACACCAGCCCCGGGCGCCGTGGCAGTGATATCGACGCGGTCCTCGTCGGCATCCTCGCTATTGGCCAGAATGCGCCCGCCCGCCGTCACGAAGACCACATCCTCGAACGCGGCGGTGGTGATGACATTGGTGATGATCGCGTCCGCCACGGCGGTCAGTTGCACCACCCCCCCGGCGGTGACCGCGCCGATGACAAAACGCGCATCAACCGGGCCGAAAAGATTGATGCCCCCTGCGGCCTCGGCCGTGATCTCGCCGCCGGGCGTTACGCCCACATTCAACGCGTTGCCGGCAGTGCCGATCCGCCCAGTACCCGCCTGCAGATCGACCTCGTTGCTCAGGATATTGATCAGCCGGTCATTATTGGCGTTGAAGATCGAGTCCTCGGCGGTCAGACGCACCTGCTGAGGCGAGAAGACCGTGTCGATCAGGCCGCTCTCGATGAACGTGATGAACACCCCGTCCTGCGCGCGGGCCGTGGTCGTGGCGCCCGGCTTCAGGCCCAGATTGAGCGGCGCGGCCTCGGACGCGATACCCCCCTTGGCGGCCTCGAGGATCAGATTGCCAGTGCTGAGCGGCGGCGCGCCTGCGACATTCACGATATCACGCCGCACCTTGATCCTTGTATCGCCGAATGTGTCGATCACGCCCAGACGCGCGCCGCCGCGCGAGGCGAGGAAGACGCCACCGATATCGCGATTATTCGGGTCGGATACATCGGGCACGCTGACATTGAGGTCGGTCTCGGCATCGAAATTCAGCGGGCGCTTGCTCAGGATCGTCAGGAGCAGGTTTTCCGGTTCGACAAGCCGCAGCGCCGCCGCATCGAGCGCGGCCTGCTGGACGGCCGAGAGATCGTCGAATTCCGCGCCGAGCAGCAATTCGATCTCGCTCCCCGGCGCGTCGAGCCCAAGCGCGACCGCCGAGTCAAAGGCCGCCTGTGCCTCAGACGTCATGTCGGGCAGCGCGCGGACCGGACCGACGGTCAGCAGCAGATCATCGCGCTCGGCGGTCACCAGCGCCACGCGCTGGTCGAGCGTCAGATCGCGGGGGTTGATGCTCGCAAGCAGGCTCACCCCGCGCGCGCCCGTGCCAGCACCAATGGTTTCGCCCATGCCAAGCCCCGCGACCAGATCGACCGAGCGCCCGGCGACATTCGGCTCTTTCAGAACCGGATTGGTGCCCGTCACGGTCTTGAGCGCACCCGGCGAGAGCGCGAAGGCCAGTTCGCGCTCGGTCCAGACCGCGCCTTGCGTGATCTGGGCGCGCTCATCGGGGCTGGCGGTGAAGGCAAAGCCCGGATCGAAGCTCGCGGTCAGATCGCCGACCTCGGCATGCAGGCTGTGGAAATCCTCGGTCCGCTCGCGCTCGAGGCTCTCGATGCGGCCCGCCACGAAAGCGTCGATCTCCGGCTCGGGCAGGCCTTGGTCCCGCGCTTGATCGCGGAAGGGCTGGTCGAGTGCTGCGAATTCGGCCGTGCCGGGCAGGATCTGCACTTCGAAATCCGGATCATAGACCGCGCCGCCCTCGAATTCGGGGCCGTTCTGGTCGGTCTGTTCGCTGCGGATCAACCAGTAGCGGCGGTAATTCTGCTCGACCGCACTCTCGAAGCCGCGGATGGCGTTTTCCTGCTTGTCGGCATTATTCGTCGAGGTGATGCCCGCATCGGGATCGGTCTCCAGCAGGCCGAGGCTGTCCCAGAGCCCCAGAAGCGCATCATAGGTGCGCTGGTCGATGGTCTCGACCGGGTTGTTGTCGAGGATCTGCCCCGGCGCCTGCAGCCGCACATCTCCCCCGAGCGAGACAACCTGGTCAACGAGCATCGTGCCTTCGGAGTTCTGCTCCCAGACCCCGGCCTCGATCAGGATATCGCCCGACGCCGTCGCGCTAAGCCCGAAACGCGGTCCATCGGCAAGCGCCGCATTCTCCTCGGGGTCGCCGAATTCTCGCGCGAGCGAGAAACCCGTGTTGACCCGCAGATTGTCGGACGCGCCCTCACCAGTGATCCCCCCACCCCGCGCTTCGAGCGCTACGCGTGCGGCCTGAATCAGCGTGTCGTCTGAGGTGGCGCGGATGGCGCCCAGCGTTTCCAGATCGATCCGCCCCGCCCCGTCGAACGGGCTGCCCCCGGCCGTGACCCGATCAACCAGCAGATCGCTGCGCGCGCTGATCGCGACATTGCCGTTCCCTGCAATCGCGCGCAACTGCCCCGCACCCTCGCCCGCGCGGGTCAGATTGACCGCGAGTGGCGCGTCTTGCGGCGCGCCCGGCGTGATGGTGTCAGTCGCCGCCCCAATCGAGCCGCCCGCCGCGAGGTCAATATCGCGCGCGCGGATCTCGGCGGCGGCATTGCCCTGAATGATCGAAGCCCCGTCACCCGCGGCCGAGATCGAGACCCCGGCCATCGGGTTCAGGATATTGCTTGTCAGCACCACATCGCCCTGCGACGCCACCGAGATCGCGCCTTCGTTCTGGCCGATGAAATTCACCCCGATGGGATGATCAGCGCGCAGCGAGTTGGTCGTGATCGTGACGTAGAACTGCGTCAGCTCATAGGTATCCGTCTGCTTGGAAACCACGCAGACCGTGAACCAGTTGCATTTGCTGCTGCTTCCGACCTTCTCGAGGATTTCACGCGTGAGGTAGGAGAACGTGCCCTCCTCGAAATCCCCGATGGCCGGATCGTCGTTGTCGATTGTTGTGGGGTCGCGGTTGATGACAATGCCGTTTTCGGCAAAGCTGATATCATCGATGCCGGTGACCGTCCTTTGCGAGCTCATGTAGGTCGCATCGGGCAGGCGCCTGATCTCCAGCTCAACGGGCCCGATAATGTCCTGAATGCTCTCGATTTCGTTGAAGCTTAGGGCGCTGATGTTGAGGAAGGCGTCCCGCTCGACCTTGAGTGTCGCCTCGGCGCGATAACGCGCGCCCGTGGTCCAGACATAGCGCTGGTTGTCTTCGGGTTGATAGGTCGCGCTTCGGTCCCCGCCGGTGAAGGAGGTACCGGCACCGGTCTGCACGAAGGTGCCGTCGACATTGTCGATGGTGCCCAACTCCTCGAGGATGCGCACAGTGCCGGATGCCGCGCCGGGCGCGTAGTCGCGCGTGTAGGTCGTCCGGCGGATGCTGACGATCGGATCGGTCGGGTTGGTGCGGTCAACGCCGACCACATCCGTGATCTCGATCCGCCCCTCGGTGCCGCGCCCGGTGCCGCTGGGGTCGTCACCGGTATTGAGGTTGCGCAGCACGACTGGCAGGTCGCTGGCATTGTTGATGTCAATCGTGCCGTATCCGTCCAGCACGTTGAGCTGTCCGAAATGCCGCGTGACCGTACCGTCTGGTGCAGTCTCGGGCGGTGCCGTGTTCATGATCTGCCCAAGGATCTGGATGAAGCCGCCCCTGACACTGGCGCCATTGACAAGGAAACGCTGGTTCGCCGCATCAAAAGCCGCGCCGATATTGTCGCCAGCCGAGGCAATGACGCCAAAGAGGCCTTCACCACCGTAATCTGTCGCGCTCACGATCTGCTCGGCGGCGGCGCGGTCGAACTCCAGCCGCACAGTGGCGCCACCCGAGAGGAGATCGCGCAGATTCACCTGCTGCGCCTGCCCATCGATGGTGAAGACGCGGATCGGATCGGCAGAGGGGTCGACCTCCAGTTCCTCGCGGTACTGCTCGATTGCCTCGGCCAGTTCCTCGGGGTCGATGCCCAGGCGTTCGAAATTGAGCCTGATTTCCGGGCCAAAGCGGCTGGTCAGTGTCGTTGGCAGATCATCTTCGTCCGCGCCGGCAAGACGCTGTTCGATGATCGCGTTCAATTCGGCCTCATCAAGGCCCAATTCGCTGGCCGAGGCGGTTAGCGAGAAATCCTCGCCCAGTGTCAGGCTCCATTCAGCGATACCGCTCTGGATGATGCTGTTGATGTTGAGGAACCTCGCGGCAATGGAAATCGATCCGTTTGCGGTTATCCCTGGCCCCGCCTCGCGCCCGTCGGTCGGTGTATTGAAGTTCGCCGGATCGCCGCCAATGTGGAAGAAATCATTGACGTAGCTGGCGACGAAATCACCGTTCCGCGCGAGGATTTCCAGCGAGCCGGCGTCGATCCGGCCATTGATGAAGATATTCCCCGCAGCACTGTCGAGCTTCACTGCGCCCAGCGGGTTCTCGATCCGCTTGCCAGTCGACAGGATGATATCGGGTGCGACCCGGCGCTGATTTAGCTGGGTCAGCGATGAGAATTCGTTGAAATAAACCGAGTCCTCGGGGTTGTAATTCGACAGGATCTCGACACTGCCGCGCGACGAGAATTGCCGCGTCACGATATCGTCGAAGGTCGCGACTGTGCCTGCGGGGTTCAATTGGTTGATGTCGGCATTGCTGTTCACCAGCGCCCCGTTGAACCGCAGATTCCCCGCCTCTAGCCCCGGAATCACCAGATTGCCCAGCCGCAGTGTGTTCGCTGTCTCGTTGACGATGCGGATGCTTGCGTCGCCCGGTGCACGAAGATCACCGCTGCCCTGCAACCGCCCGGCATTGATCGCCAGATTGCCCAGCCGCGCAAAAGTGTCATCGACATCTATGGTAAAGGCAAGCGGCAGGTCCCGTTCGTCAGAGGCCGTCTGCGCTGCGACGATGTTGTCAGCAAAGCTGACCGTTCGCGCACTGATCAACCCGATGAACTGGCCGAGGCTGTTCGACCCGCCGACAGTGCCGCCGTCCGTCTCGGGGGCTTGCAGTTGCGTGATGAGGGCCTCGATCTCGGGGAAGCGGGGGGCGAGTTCGCTGCTGTGAAAGTCCTGCAGCGAGGCCGCTGCAAGTTCAATGCGCCGCAAGGGTCCGGTTTGCGCGGGTGGCGCGCCGGGCTGGTCGCCTGCCACGAACAGCCGCAATGCATCCCGGATCGCGTTATCCGCGGCCAGATCATCATTATCTTCGGCGGCTGGCAGCGAATTCAGCAGCGCATTTGTTCGCGTGGCCAGCAGATCGGCACTGCTACGGGCATTGGCCTCATGGGTCTCGAAATTCCCGATCTCGCTTTGCAGGTTGCCCAGCAGCCCGGCAAGCTGGCTTCGCGCCGTGTCAATGGTGGTCTGCTGCGCATCGGCAGCGGCCTGATTGCCACCGATCAACGCCTCGGCCCGCTCTGATTGCGCGTCGCGGATCTCATCCAGCCGCTCGCTGATCTGGGTGCGCAGCACCTCGATCTCGGTCCGGGTCGCGACAAGGGCGCCGACCGCCGCCTGGCCGCTCAGATAGGCGCTGATCGCTGCATTGCGCAGCGCGAATTGTGTATCATTCTCGGCATCATATGTGCTGATCGACGCGATCTGGCTGAGCGTCTGATCAAAGTTCGGCGCGATGCCGAAGGTCAGCGATCCTTCGCCGTCGTCAACCAGACCATAGACGCTTTGCAGCACCTCGGTGCTGTCCTCGAACAGCGTGCCGATCCCGGCGGCAGCGGCGAGGCGCAACCCGCCTAGCAACTCGCCGATATCGGCCTCATTCTCGCTGGCGGCCTGCAGCAACGCCGCGCGCGGCGATGGGCCGGCAAAGGCACCGGGCTGGAACTCACCATTTTCGAACGTGCCGAGACCCAGCGCCACAAGCTTGTCCTGCAGGAAGCGGATCTCGTTCTGGAAGGCGGGCCGCGCTATCGGATCAGCGGCGTATTCGTCGATCAGGATTTCCAGCTCTTCCAAACGGTTCAGGATTTCGGTGCCGACCGGGTTCGGGCCGCTGATGGAGAAGTCGATATTGTCGCCCAAATCGATCCGGTGGCACGAGAACACCGCCGGGTCGCAATCTTCCTCGACATAGCGCACTGTGAGCGTCTTGAGCCGCTGGATGCCCGTCTCGAGCCGCCCGTCGATCCGGGCTGTGGCAGTCCCGCCGGATGTGCTGACCGTGCCACCGCGATAGTCGAAAGTCACATCGCCTTCGCCAAAGAGGTTGGACGCGGCGCTGGCGGCCTTGGCGAGCCCCTCGCGGTAAATATCCTTGCCGGTGCCGATGGCGCTGGCCGAGATGCGCCCGCGTGAGGCGTTGACAGTGATATCACCCGCCGCCCGGACACCACGCAGCACGTCATTCGTTGGCGCAAGCGACACCAACGCGGAATTGGTCATGGTGACGCGCGGGTTGGGTGCGGTGGGGATGGCGATGGCCGTTTTGTTGAACAGATCGATCGTCGCGTTGAAGTCGAACGCCGATTCCGCGCCTTCCAGGGAACGACCAGCCGAGATCGTGACCGTGCCCGAACTCGGGTCGGACCCGCTGACCGGCGACGTTCCTTCCGTGGCCTGCACTCGGGCGTTTCCACCAATCTCGACGCGATCATCGCCCGTGTAGGTGATATCCGCGCGGCCGGATGGCGCACCCGCGAAGCCGTAGGTCGTCGAGGCCGCGCGTAGATCACCGGCGGCATTGCTTGCAGCAGCGATGCGGATATCGCCGCGCGCGAGCGCCAGATCCGCACTCTCGCCGATCCGCACGGCTGCTGTCGCAGAAACATCAGCCACCAGCTCGGCCGAGGCGACCGCAATCGCGCCGCCTGAATCCAGCCGCGCGCGCTGGGCGATACGAATGTCGTTGAACGCCTCGATATCCGCGCGCGACAGGCCCTGCGCCAGGGAGTCGAGATGCACCGTTGCGTCATCTCCGATCTCGGCAGATGTGTCATGCACGACCGTCACGACGCCGCCCCCCGCCGGGAAATCGGCAAGCCCGGCCGAGACCGAGTCGATATTCTGGACAGGCTCGCCTTCGGAGGTCAACGGCAGGAAGGTGTTAAGTGTCACATTGCGCGCGCGCAGATCCAGATCGCGAGCATTCAGAGTAACGCCTGCCCCGAGATAGGCATCAACCGTGCTGGTGACGCGATGATCGAGCGCGCTGCCACTCTTGCCCGCAAGCGAGGCCTGGCGACTGTCCACACGGCCAAGGAAGCGATTGGTCTGCGCGGCGTGGATCTTTGTCTGGCCCGCGACCGTCAGGGTGTAGGCCCCGCTCTCGGCGGCGGCGCGGGGGTTGCTGTTGGCGCGTGTCTCTGCCTCGGCCGCCGATCCTGCGATCACACCGCCCGAGCCCGATGTGACCTGCGCGGTGTTGTCATCATCCCCCGTGGCGCGGATGGTCAGAGACCCCGCCGTCATCACGACATCGCCGATGATCGCATGGGTCACGTTATCCGACCGCGCCCGCGCGCTGCTCAGCCCGACCGCTGCGACACCCCCCGCGAGGCCCGACGCGAAGGCCGTCTGCCGGGTCAGGCTGGTCGCTTCAACCTCGACCGCGCCGGTGGTGGACAGGGTCGCACCGCTGACTTGCGCTGTCGCCTGCGAATCGTTGCGGGCATCGGCACGGGTGGCGCTGATCCCCACCAGTGCCCCGGACGACGCCGAGGTGGTGGCGCTGACAGTGGGCGTCGTCACCTGCGCCGCAAGCCGGAGGCTGCCCGCATCGACCACAGCGCCATTGCGAAGGCGCGTCTGCACAGTCGTTGTGGTTCGTGCCTCGGCCAGCGAGCCGCCCGCCGCGAGCAGCCCCGCCAAGGCAAACCCCTCGGCTTCGGCATCAACTCGGCTGGTCGCGGTCGCCGCGATTTCAGCCTGATTTTCAACGGCCAGCATCGCGTTATCGACGATGGCCCGTACCTCGGGCGAGATGGTCGCACGGGCCAGCGCGCCTTGCGCGGCCGCGCCAATTCCGCCCCCTGCGGCAAGGGCATAGACGTCTATACTGTCATCGGCACCCGCAGTCACTGCGACCGATCCGGCCTTGTCAGCAGCCGAACCGATGCGCGCGCCCTCCGACACATGCGCCTCGACCACGCCGCCGATCTCGGCAATGGCAACCGACGCGCCGATGGCCGCCGTGCCCCCGAACGAGACGCCGAACCCGTCAAGATTCACGGTCCGCTCGGCAATGGCGGCAACCTTGACATCGCCATCCGCCAGGATGTCCGCGCCGGTCACCAACGCACGGGTCCGCGACTTGTTGGTCACGATGCCCACATCTGCACTGACGGCTGTCGAGAAGCCCGCCGCCCCCGCAAGCTGAACACTGCGCAGGCTGTGCAAGCTGGAAGCCCGGATCACCGCGTCTCCCTCTGCGGTGATCTCCGCCGCCCCCTGAACCTGCGCAGTGCTGCCGGTATCGACATTCAGCACCGTTACACCCGCACCAATACCCACCAGACCGACCGCTGCGGCACCGGTCGTCAGGCTGACGTCAATGGCTTCATGGCTCTGCACGCCGGCGGTGCCGCCAGCCATGATGTCTGCGCGTCCGATATTCGCAGAGGTGCCCGCCGGGATATCGAGCGCGGACGCCGCCCCCTCCAGGTCGATCGCCTCGCGGCTGGCCTGCATCGCGGCGGCCGTGTCGCGCACGCGCTCATCATCCGAATCGGCGACCAGACCCGAGACCTCGTCGCTACGCGCGTTCTCCTGCGCGTTGCTAACCAGCGCGCCAAAATCAACGCCGCCATCCTCGGTCGCGTCCGAGATATTCTCATCCGCTTCGCCGCCCGGCGTGACCCCGTCACCATAGCTGTAGACCGCGACCCCGGCCGCGACCCCGACAATGCCGCCCGCAGCGCTGATGACATGGCTCTCGCCCGCGCGATGCGCGAGGCCCGCGACGCGGACATCGCGCGCAGCCGCGGCCGTCACATCATCGCCGATGAAGGCCGCCGTGGTGTTCTTGAAAAGCCCCACATCGACCGCGCCCGCGAGTCCCGCGCCCACACCGATCGCAACGCCCCCGGCGGCGACCGCTGTCACCGTGCTATCGCGCGCGGTGACAGCGATATCCTGTGCGGCATTGGCTCCTACATTGTCATTTGCGGTGTTCAGCGCGGCACCATCGCCGACCGAGGCGGTGGTGTTCACATCCATCAGGTTCAGCGCAACCACGCCCGAGACCGCAGTTCCTCCCAGCGTTCCCGCGGCTGCCAGCGTGAAGCTGCCTTGCGCCGAGTTGGCAAGAACATTGATGCCCCGGCTTGTCGCACGCGTACTCTCGAAATCGTCGCCGGTGAAGATGCGCTGCGTCCCGCGATTGCCGAAGGCGCTCACATCCGCGTCCGCGCTGATCCGTGCCGTGACCTCGCGCTTGAGGTTGACCACGCTGACCGCAGCACCCGCCCCGGCGCTGCCCGCGGCAAGTGCCCCCGCCACCACGGCGCTGCGTACGCTGTCATCGGCCTCGACCGCGACATTTCCTTGCGCGACAGTGGTGCCCCCGAGTTCGGCGCGTGTCGTGCTGGTCAGGTCAAGGACATTCACCCCCCCGGCCAGCGCCAGGCTAACCCCCGAGATATCGACCGCGCCCGCGGCCCCCAGGCCAACCATGTCATGGCGCGCATTGGCCATCACCGCCACATTGCCATCCGCGGCCATGGTCGCGCCGTCCGCCACTTCTGCCACGGTCTCGGTATTGGCCACGGCGACCGACACGCCCGCACCCGCCGCCCCGCTCCCAATCGCGACAGCGCCCGAGGCGTTGAGCGTGTAGACATCGCTGGCGGCGGCGACCACAACATCCTGCTGGGTTGCCGCGGCACCGGCATGCTGGTTGATCCCGGCGCCAGCGCCGATCTGAGCGGCCGTCCGCGTGGTGATGACCGGCACCCCGGCCGACAGGCTTGCAGCGAGCCCACCTGCGCCGAAGCCCACCGAGAGCGCGCGCATCTCGATCGCATTGGCCGCATTGACGATCACCCCGCGCGCCGAGGCGATCTGCGGCGCGCTGTCGCGGCGGCGGCTGATCAGATCCAGCCCTTGGGCGCGCAGATCCGCAGTGCTGGTGCCCTCGAAGGCAGTATTCGGGTCGTCATCAGGGCTGTCGAAGGCCCCCCCGTCAAAGCCCGTGGTCGCGTCGCCTGACCCGTAGCTCGTCAGGCTGCTGTCATAATCCGCGACATAGTCCTGAGCGGAACGGTTGCCGAGCGCAGTGACCTGTGCGTTTCCGGCGATCTGTGCCTCGGTCGTAGAGTCCAGAACCGCGACACCCACGGACGCACCGAAACCAACAGTCCCGCCTCCGGCACCGCCCTCGATCATGTCGAGCGTGGTCGTACCATCGGCGAGCACGGCCACATTGCCATCGGCGAGCACATCGGCGCGCTGCCCGATCCGCGCCCGTGTCGTGGTCGTGGTCGAGTAGACATTTACCGCACCTGCCAGCCCCGCCTTGCCGCCAATCGCGAGCCCCGCGGCAATCGCCTGCAGATCGTCATGCCCCTGCGCCGAGACGCGGATATCTCCGGCCCGCAGAAACGCATCCTCCGCGACCTCGGCCAGCGTCTCGCGGTTCAGCACCACGACGCCCACCCCCGCGCCGACCCCGGCCTTGCCACCAAAGGCCGCCGAGCCCGAGATCGCCAGCAGCTCGTTGCTGTCCTCGGCCGTGACCTGAATGCGGCCCGCATCAAACGCGGTGCCGACCTGCGCGAACCGCCCGATCCGCGCCTCGGTCCGCGTGCCCAGCACATAGACGCCCGAACTCACCGCAGCCCCCACAGCCCCGGCTGCGCCCCCGGCAGCGGAGAAGGTCTCGCCCGTGACGGCGGCGCTTGCCGCGATTCGGGTTTCGCCCGCCGCATCGATCCGCGTGGCCTGAGCCGCGGACCCCGCATCCGCGATCGCCGCGCGCGTGACATTGTCGATCACGGCGGTGGTGACGCCGCCGCCGACGCCCGCCTTGCCGCCTGCCCCGAGCCCGGCTGCGATGCTCAGAATGTCGAAATCGTTGTCCGCCGTCAGGGTGACCGCACCCGCGCCGTTGACAGCGACCGAGGCGTTGCGCCCGATCAGCGCCTCGGCCCGGTTGGTCGATGTGACCACCGTTGCCACGCCCGCAACACCCGCGCGCGAGGCGCCCGAAGCACCGACCCCGACAATGCGATAGTCCTGGCGCGCTTGGGCAGTGGCGGCGAAACTCGCCGCGCCGGAGATCCGCGTATTATCCGCGAGCCTCGCCAGCGTCGTGCCCGAACTGACCACGACCGTGCTTGACAAGCCCACGGCCGCACTGCCTGTGCTGATCGACAATGCGCCCGCGATCCCCTCAGCCAGGAAATCCGCATTGGCCGAAATCGTCACGTCACCGTCGCCCGCGTCGATCTCGGTCACAGCACCTGGCCCGCCCGACAACGACGCGCCCACCGAGGCAGCCAGCCGGTCATTGAAGACCATCCCCCCGAACGAGCCCTGCACCGCCGCCCCGTCGCCACCCGCGCCGCCGATAGCCTCGACATAGTAGTTACTGTCGCCAAAGAGCTTGCGGTTGGGCAGATCCTCGACCGTATCGGCCAGCTCGTCAAAATTCGCCACATTGAAGACCGGCGGGCTGTCGATGCGCTGGTTCTCGGCCGTGACCGACAGCCCCTCGGCGGTGATCTCCGCGCCCGCGCCGACCGCGGCCTCGTAATCCTTGTCCGACACGACCACCGCGATCGAGCCGCCCACCGCCACACCACCGGTCGAGACGGACGCCCCCCAGGCCTTGGCCGAGAGGTGGCTCATATTCTCGACGCCCACCGCCACGGCCCCATCCGCATCGATGCGCACAGTATCGCCGATATGCGCCTCGGTGCGCCCGACCGAGATCGCCACGGCCAGCGCGCCTGCGACGCTGACCTCTTTCCCCGACGCGCCCGCAAGCCCCAGTGCGGTCAGCCGCGAGCGGTAGTCATCGCCCGCATTCTCGCGCGAGAGCGCGGTGACCGTCACATCGCCCGCCCGCATAACCCGCGCCCCTTCGGCGATGCGCGCCCGTGTCGTGTTGTCGAGAATCCCGAGCCCCACGCCGACCCCGATCCCGACCTTGCTCTGCGGATCCGAGGCCAGACCGCTGCCCGAGGTCGCCATCCCGGTCTCATTGCGCGCCGAGACCACCAGATCATCGTCGAGCGTCACCGACACATTCGCAAGCTCCGCCTCGACCCGGTCCTTGGCCGCGGCAATCCCCGCTGCCGCTGCGACAGTGACCTTGGCATTCTCATTGTCCTGCCCGTCCTGATCGCGCTGAAAGCTCTCTGTCTGCTCCAGCCGGTCCGCGCTCGTCGCCGTCCCACCTGTGTCGGGGTTCACCGCCTCGTTCACATCGTCGAAAACGCCTCCGCCCGCTGTCGCGCTGGCATGGGCATCATAGCTTCGATCCGCCTCGGCCGTGACCCGCAGCGACGCCGCCGTGACATCGCGCGCGACACTGGCACGCGTGACCGAGGTGTTGCTCAAGACCCCGCCATCGCGCGAGCCGATGCCGAAGATCAGCGCCGCCGAGGCGCCGACCCCGACCGAGCCCCCCTCATTCTCACCCTGCGACTCGGCACTATGCGCGCCCGCGCTTGTCGCCCGCACGCGCACCCCACCCGGCATCGCGAGCCCTGCGCCCGCGCCGACATGCGCGATGGTCCGCTGGTCGAGCAGCACCAGCGCGACCGAAGCATCCACGGCAACACCACCCTCGGCCCCCGCCGCGGCCCGCGTGGTCGTGTCAAGCCGCGAGTCTGCCGCCACATCCAACCCGCTCCCGCCCATCAGCACCGCGTCATCGGCCAACTCCGCCCGCGTCTCGGACAGGATCGTGCTCAGAGCGACCGAGGCGCCGACCCCCACATCACCGCCCGCAGCGCCATCATCGACAGGCTCCGCCCTGGCACTCACCTCCGTGGCCGCGCCCACCCCGATCCGGACCTCACCTGCCCCCGCATCGACGCGCGCGTCCTCGCGGATCTCTGCGACCGTCGTCTGGGAGAGCACATTCAGCGCCAAGGCCCCGGCCACCCCGACCCCGGTCGCACCCGCGCCCGAGGTGGCCGTGACGCTGATGCGGTTGACCTCCTCATCCTCAGAATCCTTGCCCTGAAGCGCCGTGACGATCAGCCCGTCGCTTTCATGCTCCCCGCGACCGAGCCGCGCTTCATTGCTGGCGCGCACGAGGTTGATTCCAACAGCGGCCCCGATGGCCACTTCGGCCTCCTCCGTGCCCTCTTCGCCGACAGCTTGCGCATCGGCCTCGACCGCGGCGCTCACCTGCGCTGCGCTCTCCAGCGCCAGTACACCGCCCGCGCGCAGCGACACGCCCTCGGGCGTCGCCGCTGTGACC
>PXES01000121.1 GCA_003564655.1 Paracoccaceae bacterium | reverse complement strand
GACCGCGCGAAATACGATCTCAACTATTATGTCCGCATGGGCAAGGACCTGCGCGATGCGGGCGCGCATGTGCTGGGGCTGAAAGACATGGCCGGGCTCCTGAAGCCCGCTGCCGCGCGCGTGCTGATCCGCGCCCTGAAGGATGAGGTCGGCCTGCCCGTGCATTTCCACACGCATGACACGGGCGGGATCGCGGGCGCGACGATCCTCGCGGCGGCCGAGGCCGGGGTCGACGCCGCCGACGCCGCGATGGACGCGTTCTCGGGCAACACTTCGCAGCCGACGCTGGGCTCGATCGTCGAGGCGCTGCGCTTCACTGAGCGCGACACCGGGCTCGACATGGGTGCGATCCGGCGCATCTCGGATTATTGGGAGGGCGTGCGCGCGCAGTATGCGGCGTTCGAGTCCGCCCAGCAGGCGCCCTCCTCCGAGGTCTATCTGCACGAGATGCCGGGCGGGCAGTTCACCAATCTCAAGGCGCAGGCGCGCAGTCTCGGGCTGGAAGACCGCTGGCCCGAGATCGCGCGGACCTATGCCGATGTGAACATGATGTTCGGCGATATCGTCAAGGTCACGCCGTCGTCCAAGGTTGTGGGCGACATGGCGCTGATGATGGTCAGCCAGGGGCTGACGCGTGCGGATGTCGAGAACCCGGACAAGGATGTCAGCTTCCCCGATTCCGTCATCGACATGCTGCGCGGTAATCTCGGCCAGCCGCCCGGGGGCTGGCCCGAAGCGCTGGTCAAGCGGGTGCTGAAGGATGAGGCCCCCAGTACCGACCGCCCCGGCAAGCATCTGGAACCCGTGGATCTCGACGCCACGCGCGCCCGGCTTGTCGAGGAACTCGACGGGCTGGCGGTGGATGACGAGGATCTGAACGGCTATCTGATGTATCCCAAGGTGTTTCGCGACTATGCCGACCGGCACCAGACCTACGGGCCGGTGCGCACCCTGCCCACGCGCACCTTTTTCTACGGAATGGAGGCGGGCGAGGAAATCTCGGTCGAGATCGACCCCGGCAAGACGCTCGAAATCCGCATGATCACGGTGGGCGAGACCACGGATGACGGCGACGCGAAAGTGTTCTTCGAGCTGAACGGCCAGCCCAGAACCGTCCGTGTGCCCAACCGCGAGGTCAAGGCGAAGACCGCGCAGCGCATGAAGGCCGAGGCCGACAACCCCGCCCATATCGGCGCGCCGATGCCGGGTGCAGTGGCCTCGGTCGCGGTCAGCGCCGGGCAGAAGGTGAAGGCGGGCGATCTGCTGCTGACCATCGAGGCGATGAAGATGGAGACGGGGCTTCATGCCGACCGCGAGGCAGTGGTCAAGGCCGTGCATGTCAAGTCCGGCACCCAGATCGAGGCCAAGGACCTGCTGGTCGAGTTCGAGGCCTGAAAGGCGCGCGCTGCCCTCGGCGCATTGCGCTGCGACACCGGCTCTGACGCCGCACAACTTGCAGGGCCGGGTTACAGGGCCGGGCGTCCCCCGCCTGATGTCTTGCCCCCCGGGGCGGGCGCTTCGTCGTCACACGCTCGGCGCAGCGACGCAGGCCGCGCGCTTGCCTCGAGGGGGTGCCGTCGCCGGGGGCATCGAGCCCCCGACCCCGGCGCTGCCGCGGCATTTCCCGCAACGCAACTCTCGGCGCTACTGCCCCGCACCCGGTTTCCACGGGGTGAGCATCCGCGAGCGGGGCGTGGCGGGGCGGGTGGGCTCCGCGCGCGGGCGCGTCTTCGCTATACGCTCGGCGCAGCGTCGTAGGCCGCGCGCTGACCCCGAAGGGGGGGGTGCCGTCGCCGGGGGCATCGAGCCCCCGACCCCGGCGCTGCCGCGGCCACTACAGATAGCCGCGCACCAGCGCCTCGGAGACCAGCCGCCAGCCGTCGGCGATGACGAAGAAGGACAGCTTGAACGGCAGCGAGACAATGGCAGGCGGCACCATCATCATCCCCATCGACATCAACACTGCCGCCACCACCAGGTCGATGATCAGGAAGGGCAGGAAGATCAGAAACCCGATCTGGAAGGCGCGTGCCACCTCGCTGAGCATGAAGGCGGGCACCAGAACCGACAGCGGCGCATCGGCCGACAATGCGTCCGGCGCGTCAGGGCGCAGCCCGGCGAGGCCGTCATAGGTGGCCGAATCGACGCGCGCCAGCATGAATTGCCGGAACGGGTCGGCAGCGGCGACAAAGGCCTCTTCCAGCGCGATTTCGCCCGCGTTCAACGGCACCACCCCGCCGTCCCAGGCGGCAACAAAGACCGGCTCCATCACGAACCAGGTCAGGAAAAGCGCCAGCGAGACGATCAGCATGTTGGGCGGCGACTGCATCAGCCCCAGCGCCTGGCGCAGGATCGCCAGCACCGTGACGATAAAGGGAAAGCAGGTCACCATCACCAGGATCCCCGGCACCAGACTGAGAAGCGTCAGCAGCACCAGAAGCTGCACAGTCCGCGTGACCAGCGCACCGTCATCGGCGAAGGTGAAGCTCACCTCCTGTGCCTGGGCGGCTGTCGAGACCAGCATCAGGACCAGGCAGCAAAGGGCAACCGGCAAGCTGCGCATCGTGCTACAGCGCCTCGCGCAAATCGATGATCTCGGTCAGTCGCACGCCCAGATATCCCGCCTGCTCACCCTCGAGTTCCTGCAACTCTCCGCGCGCGATCAGCCGGTCGCCGATATAAAGCTCGACCGGGTCATCGACCCGGCGGTCGAGCGTCAGCACCGAATCGCGCCGCAGCTTCAGAAGGTCGCGCCCCTGCGGGCGGGCGCGGCCGACGGAAATCACGATCTCGATGGGCACCTGGTTGAGGATACCGCCGCTGAGTTCGGTGTCATCCATGCGCTGTCTCCTGCTCGCTGGTGTCGGGGGAATGCTGCGCCAGCACCGCTTGCAGCGCGGCCAGCATCGCGTCGAGGTCGATATGGCGCTCCTGTGCGCCCATGCGCAGCGTGACCTGCGCGTCGGTGAAGCTGGGCTCGGGCGTGAAGTCGACCTGCAACTCGGGCCGCTCGGCAACCAGCCCCTGCAGCGCGGGCAGGACCGAAGGTGCGCAGGCGATCTGCACCTCGCGATGCGTCGCCTCGGCGACAATATCGGCGAGCGCGTCCGCGACAAGCTGCGGCAGCGCGGTCGCGGTGGCGCGGGGCAAAAGCTTGCCCAGCAGCGCCGCGGTCAGATCCACAAACCCCTGCGAAAGGGCCGCATGCGCCTCGGCATAGCTGAAGCTGATCTGCTGCAGCGCCTCTTCGGCGGCGATGCGGCGCAGCGCATCCTCGTTGCGCATATGTTCCAGCGCGTCCTGCCAGCCAGCGCCATAACCCGCCTCATAGGCGGCCTCGCGCAGCTTCGCCGCCTGATGCGAATCGATCAGCGCGGGCTCGCCCTCGGGCGGCGCGGTCTCGAAAACTTCCAGCTTGAGCATTGCGGACTGCATCATGTCTCCTTGCGGTCATCCATCCAGTGGCGCAGCACATGCACCGAATCCTCGCCGCGCGCGTCGATCAGGCGGCGCAGCCGCTCGACCGGGTCCTGAGCGGCCTCGTCCATCACCGAAAGGCCGTCCTCGGGCAACTCGACGGTGCGTTCCGGCCCGCCCAGCGCCGCCGCCGGTTCGGGCAGCGCGGTCTCGGCGGGCGCGCGGGTCAGCGCGGCGAGCAGCGGGCGCAGCACAAACAGCGCGAGGATCACCAGCGCGAGCAGCGCGAAGGCCCAGCGGATCAGCGTCATCACGTCCAGATTGCCCGGAGTGAAGAGACCCGCCGACGCCTCGGTCCCCAACG
>PXES01000376.1 GCA_003564655.1 Paracoccaceae bacterium | reverse complement strand
GCGCAGATGATCTACGAGCTTGCCGTGCGGCGCGACCTGATCCGTCTGGGGCAGGACATCTCGGCGCGCGCCGCGCAGGTGGATGTCGCCTCCGAGCCGCGCGAGCAGATCGTCGAGGCCGAGCAGCGCCTCTATCAGCTGGCCGAGCAGGGCGTGGCCGAGCGCGGCTTTCAGTCCTTCCTCAAGGCCGCCACGGACGCGGTGCGCATGGCGAACGCCGCCTATCAGCGCGACGGGGGGCTTGCGGGCATCTCGACCGGGCTGATCGACATGGACCGCAAGCTGGGCGGGCTGCACCCCTCCGACCTGATCATCCTTGCCGGGCGCCCGTCGATGGGCAAGACCTCGCTGGCGACGAATATCGCCTTCAACATCGCCAAGACCTACCGCCACGGCACCCGCCCCGATGGCACCGAGGGGGCGGTGAACGGGGGCGTGGTGGGGTTCTTCAGCCTCGAGATGTCGGCCGAGCAGCTTGCCGCGCGTATCCTATCCGAGGCGGCCGAGGTCCCCTCCGAGCAGATCCGCCGCGGCGACATGAGCGAGGAGGAGTTCCGCCGCTTCGTCGAGGCCGCCAAATCGCTCGAATCGAGCCCGCTTTACATCGACGACACGCCCGCGCTGCCCATCTCGCAGGTCGCCGCCCGCGCGCGGCGGCTCAAGCGCACGCATGGGCTCGATGTGCTGATGGTGGACTACCTGCAACTCCTGCGCGGCATGTCCAAGGACAGCCGCGTGCAGGAGGTGTCCGAGATCACCCAAGGGCTCAAGGCCATCGCCAAGGAGCTCAACATCCCCGTTATCGCGCTCTCGCAGCTCTCGCGGCAGGTCGAGAGCCGCGAGGACAAGCGCCCGCAGCTTTCGGATCTGCGCGAATCGGGCTCGATCGAGCAGGATGCCGATGTGGTGATGTTCGTCTTCCGCGAGGAGTATTACCGCGAGCGCGAGAAACCCGCCGATGACGAGTTGGAGAAGATGGCCGCCTGGCAGGCGCGGATGGAAGCCGTGCATGGCAAGGCCGAGGTCATCATCGGCAAGCAGCGCCACGGCCCCATCGGCACGGTGGAGCTGAGCTTCGAGGGCCGCTTCACGCGTTTCGGCAATCTGGTCCGGCCCTGGCAGCAGGATCCGGGCTTCTGAGCCTATGATCACCGGCGTCAATCACGTCACGCTGGTCACGGCCGATCTCGACCGCGCGCTGGGCTTCTGGCGCGACCGGCTGCGGCTGCGCCTGCGCGCACGCGGCCCGCGTTTCGCCTATCTCGAAGGCGGCAGCCTGTGGCTGTGTCTGGAACTGGGCAAGCCCGCGCCCGGCGGCGATGACAGCCATGTCGCGCTGTCCTGCACGCAAGCGGATTTCGCCCGGCTCGCCGAGCGCCTCGACGATGTGCCGCACTGGAAGACCAACCGCTCCGAGGGCGCGTCGCTTTATATCCGGGACCCCGACGGCCACAAGCTCGAGATCCATCTCGGCACGCTCGAATCGCGCCTTGCTCACTACCGCCGCACCCGCCCAGAAGGTGTCACCTTCGGCTGACCCTCTTTCACCTTTGCTTCGAATATCCTGGGCGGGGGCAGAGCCCCCAAGCGCTGCCCGGGGAATGGGCCGATACTGCCCGGCAGGATCGCGGCACGCACAAGGCGCCCTCGGGCCGTGCCCACCCACCCGCCCTTGCACGCCCCGAGGGCGCCTTGCAGGCGGGATGCGGAAGTGCCCGCCCAACAGGCTGCCGTCAGGCGATAACGTCGGGATCAGGTCGCGATGTAGCGGTCGCGGCGGTGGTTGATGGCGATGATCGCATTCAGCACCGCCGCGCCGATCAGCGACCACAGCACCAGCAGCGGATCGAGCAGGAAGAGCGCTGCGGCAAAGAGCATGAGGTCGAAGCCCAGTTGCACCCAGCCCGCGCGCCAGCCCAGCCGCTCCTGCAGCCAGAAAGCCAGGATGCCGATGCCGCCGAGGCTCGCCCGGTGGCGGAAGATCGCGAGCAATCCGCCGCCCGCGGTCAGCCCGAACAGCACTGCCGCGACGGCCGGGTGCGCGGGGCTGACCTCGACCCAGTCCTCGAGCCCCAGCGACAGGCCCGAGATCAGCGCCACCGCGATGAAGGTCTTCAGCGTGAAGGCCGCGCCCAGCTGTTGCCAGGCCAGCGCATAGAAGGGCAGGGTGATGAGGAAGAAAACCGCCCCGAAGCTCATCCCCGTGGCGTAGGCGATCAGCACGGCCAGCCCTGCGGTCTGGCCCGTCACCAGCCCCGCGCCGGTCAGGATCACCATGCCGAAGCCGCACATCGCTGCCCCGAAAAGCAATCCCTGGGCATCCTCGAAGGGGGTATGGGTGGGCGTGTCGGCCATGGCTCAGACCTTGGCGCTGAAGAGGTTGATGACCACGATGCCCGCAACGATCAGCGTGATCCCCAGCAGGGCCGCCGCATCGAGCCGCTGGCCGAAGACGACCCAGCCGATCGCGGCGATGAAGCAGATGCCCAGCCCCGACCAGATCGCATAGGCCACGCCCACGGGGATCACCCGCAGCACGAGTGCAAGCAGCCAGAAGGACAGCGCATAGGCCAGCACCACCACCAGCGCCGGCCCCGCGCGGGTCATGCCGTCGCTGGCCTTGAGCGCGGTGGTGCCGATGGTCTCGAACAGGATCGCGATGGCGAGATAGAGCCAGTGCATGGCGGGCCTCCTGCGTCAGACCGGTTGGCCGGCGCGCATCCGCGCCACGGCACGCTCGACCTCGCGCAGGCGTTCCGCATTGGGCGGGTGCGTGCCCAGGAACTGGTTGCCCGGATCGGGGATGCGGCGGAAGATGCCCGCCCCACGCAGCGGATCATAGCCCGCGCGCGCCGCGATCTCGGCGCCGATGCGGTCGGCCTCGAGCTCGAAGGGTTTCGCGTAGCGCCGCGCCCCGACCGAGGCCCCGGCGGACATGATCTGGCGGGTGGTGACCTCGTCCGCGCCCAGCAGCGCCGCCGCCAGCCCGCCCAGCAGCGCCCCGGTCTGCGCCTCGCGCTGCATGCGGGTCAGATGATCGGCGATGTGGTGCGCCGCCTCGTGCCCGAAGATCAGCGCCACCTCGTCCTCGTTGCGCAGATCGTCGATCAGCGCCTCGGTGAAGGCGATGATGGGGCGGCCATCGCGGTCGCGGGTGTGAAAGGCGTTGGGCGGCTGGCCGGGGCGGTCGTCGAGGATGACCGTGAACTCGCAGATCAGATGCGGGCTGCGTTCACGGCAGATCTGCGTGGCGACCGGCTGCATCCGGCGCGAGACGCGCTCGAACTGCGCGCGCGACTCGGTCTGCGAGCGGGGCGCGTCGTTCGCTACAGTGCCTGGCGCAGGTCCCGGCAGGGGGGCGACTGCGCAGGCGGCCAGAAACAGTGCGAAGAACGACAGCAGGGCGGTACGCAGGCGGCAGGTCAGCATCAAGGGGACTCCGGGGCAGAGCGGTATTGGGCGGAGATAGCGCGAAAGCGCGTGAGCGGCAATTCGGCCGGGTCATGTGCGGCAGGAGCCCGCCAGCAGCCGCGCTGCGTGGCACGGCGGGGTATGGGGGCTCCGCCCCCGTCGCGCGTGCTGCGCGACTCCCCCGGGATATTTCGGGCAAAGATGAAAAAGGGCGTGGCGAGGTTGGGGCCGGATCGTGACAGGGGGACGCATTGGCGCGGGACGGATGGCGGCTGCGGGCGGCGCGGTCTCAGCCCGCGTTGCGGATCAGCGTGCGCAGGTCGCTGGCGAGAGCGTCGCGGCGGGCCTCGGCGGCGGCGCGCGCCGTTCGCGTGTCGCTGATC
>PXES01000233.1 GCA_003564655.1 Paracoccaceae bacterium | reverse complement strand
TGTCTGCCCCGCAACCCAGAGGATCCCCATGCGCTGTGTCTTCGTCCAGTTCCGCTGCATCCCCGGCCAGACCTACCAGGTGGCCGAGGCCATCTATGACCGCGAAGTGGTCTCGGAGCTTTACTCCACCTCGGGCGAGTTCGACCTGATCGCCAAGATCTACATCCCCGACGATGCCGATATCGGCCACTATCTCAACGAGTCGCTGTTCGACATCCCCGGCATCAGCCGCACCCTGACCACCATGACCTTCCGCGCCTTCTGAAGCGCGCGCCCGCTCAGTAGCGCCCCACCACGGACAGACGCAGCGTGTCGGTGCGCAGCCGCCCCGTGCCGCCATCTAGGCGCTGCGACCGTCCCATGCGCATGCGTTCCGCATCCACGCGCAGTGCCAGCCCGGGCCGCAGCGCCAGTTCGCCCCCGACGCCGATCACCAGCCCCCGGTCGCGGACTGTCGCCCATTGCGGCCCGATCCGCTGCTCCCAGCGGTTTTGCGCGACCCCCAGCGTCAAGAAGCCCAGCGCCCGTCCCTGCGCGACCCCGACCCGCACCCGCGCCGAAGCGTAA
This sequence comes from Paracoccaceae bacterium, assembly GCA_003564655.1. Taxonomy (GTDB): domain Bacteria; phylum Pseudomonadota; class Alphaproteobacteria; order Rhodobacterales; family Rhodobacteraceae; genus Roseinatronobacter. The sequence goes on along the minus strand of PXES01000233.1, from coordinate 3,234 downwards.
TGCGTGTCCTGCACATGGCAGCGCTGATGCGCCGCGCCGCAGCCACCCTGCCCGTGCAGATTTCCACGGCTGACGGCCAGCTCGGCCCCCGCTACGACCGCGCCGCGCTGCCAGGACCGCCCGACGATCACGCTGCCGCCGTGCCCGCGCGCCTGCGGCAGGCCGACGCCCGGCCCGTTGTGACTGGCCGTCGCGCGATTGCCCAGCACTCCGACGCCCAGATAGACCCCGTCCCAGCGCTGCCCGCCCGCCTCTGCGGGCGCAGGCGCCAGCAGCGCAACAAGACCGACACTCAACACAAGCCGCATGAGAAAAGACATCCGCGCCCCCGAAAACAGAACTCGCTGTTCGGGGCATAACGCAGATACTGCGCCAGCGCGCTTTAAATGTTAACAAAGGGTTAACCCGCCCGGGTCATCCAATCCACGCGATCCACCCGGGCCGCCCGAGCAGCGCGCCCGGTCCGCGTCATCCGCGGGCCAGGCAAAGGCCAGCCTTCCCCGGGACCTTGGCCGGGACCTGTCGGCGCCCGCGCAGGCGCTTGCCCGGCATCCGTGGAAAACCGCAACAGGAATGCACCTGTCACCGACGCAAGACTGTGCCGGGCCATCAGCGCCCCGGACGACCCACGCTTACGCCGGGTGCCGCTCAGCCGCGCACCGCCCCGTCGCCGGTCACCAGATACTTGAAACTCGTCAACTGCTCGGCCCCCACGGGCCCGCGCGCATGCATCTTGCCGGTGGCAATGCCGATCTCGGCGCCCAGTCCGAACTCGCCGCCATCGGCGAACTGGGTCGAGGCGTTGCGCATCAGGATCGCACTGTCCAGCCCCGCGAAGAACCGCGACGCCGCCGCATCATCCTCGGTCACGATGGCATCGGTATGCTGCGAGCCGAACATGCGGATATGCGCGATGGCGCTGTCCAGATCACGCACCACCGCCGCCGCCATGATCCGGTCGAGGAACTCGCAGCCGAAATCAGCCGGTTTCGCCGCCACCACACCGGGCAGGTGCTGCAGCCCCTCGCCGACGCGCATCTCGACCCCGGCGGCCACCAGATCGGCGATGATCTGTGCGCCCAGCCCGTCGATGATGTCCTCATGGATCAGCAGGCATTCGGCTGCACCGCAGATCCCGGTCCGCCGCGTCTTGGCGTTCAGCACCACGCGGCGCGCCTTGTCGGGGTCGGCCTGCGCGTCGACATAGACATGGCAGATGCCCTCGAGATGGGCAAAGACCGGCACGCGCGCCTCACGTTGCACCAGCCCCACCAGCCCCTTGCCCCCACGCGGCACGATCACGTCGATATGCTCCACCATGCGCAGCATCTCGGCCACGGCGGCGCGGTCGGTCGTGGCGACCAGCTGGATCGCATCGCCGGGCAGCCCCGCTTTGCGCAGCCCCGCCACAAGTGCTGCATGGATCGCGCCCGAGGAGTGTCGGCTCTCCGAGCCGCCGCGCAGGATCACGGCATTCCCGGCCTTGAGGCACAGCGCCCCCGCATCGGCGGTCACATTGGGTCGCGATTCGTAGATCACGCCGACCACGCCCAGCGGCGTGCGCACCCGCTGGATATGCAGCCCCGAGGGCCGGTCCCATTCGGTGATGACCTGGCCCACCGGGTCAGGCTGCGCGGCGACCGCGCGCAGGCTGTCGCAGATGCCCTGCACGCGCCCCTCATCCAGCAACAGCCGGTCGAGCATCGCCGCCGACAGCCCCTTGGCGCGGCCCGCCTCCATGTCGCGGGCATTGGCGGCGATGACATCGGCGCGGGCTTCCCACAGTGCGCTCGCGGCGGCCTCGAGCGCCTGCGCCTTGGTCTCGGGCGTGGCCTGCGCCAGCACGCTGGCCGCGGCGCGGGCGCGCGCGCCCATCTCCTGCATTGTCCTGCTCATCTCGGTCATAGCGCCATCTCGTCTCTGTGGATCAGGGCCACGCGGCCCGGATAGTTCAGCACTGCTTCTACCTCACGCGAGTGGCGTCCCGCAATGGCGCGGGCCTCATCGCTCGCATACCCGGCAAGGCCCTGCCCCAGCGTCCCGTCCGGCCCGGCAATCGTCACCGGATCGCCGCGCCCGAACCGGCCCTCGATGCGCACCACGCCAGCGGGCAGCAGCGACTTGCCCTGCCCCAGCGCCCGCACCGCACCTGCATCGACATGCACCACCCCGCGCGGCTTCATCGCCGCGATCCAGCGCTTGCGGGCCGAACGCGGGTCGCCCTGCGCGGCAAACAGCGTCGCGCGCGCACCCTCGCGCAGCCCTGCCAGCGGATGCGCTGCGCGCCCGTCCGCGATCAGCATCGCGCAGCCGCCGCTGACGGCGGTCTTCGCGGCCATCACCTTGGTCTGCATCCCCCCGCGCGACAGCCCCGAGACCGGCGCGCCCGCCATCGCCTCGATCTCGGGGGTGATGCGGTCGACGCGGGCCAGATGCCGCGCATCCGCATCCGTCTGCGGGTTGGCGGTGTAAAGCCCGTCCACATCCGACAGCAGCACCAGCAGGTCCGCCCCCACTGTCACCGCGACCGAGGCCGCCAGCCGGTCATTGTCGCCATAGCGGATCTCGTCGGTGGCGATCGTGTCGTTCTCATTGACAATGGGCACCGCGCCAAGCGCCAGCAACGTGCCCAGCGTGCTGCGCGAGTTGAGGTAACGCCGCCGGTCCTGCGTGTCGTCGAGCGTCAGCAGCACCTGCCCCGTGGTGATACCGTGCGGGGCGAGCACTTCCTCATAGGCGCGGGCGAGGCGGATCTGCCCGATGGCCGCCGCCGCCTGGCTTTGTTCGAGCGCCAGCGCGCCCGACAGCCCGGCGACACCGCGCCCCAGCGCGATGGCGCCCGAGGATACGATCACAACATCCGCGCCCTGCCCCCGCAGCGCCGCGACATCCTGCGCCAGTGCGGCGAGCCACGCGCCCCGCAGCCGCCCCCCCTGGACCAGCAGCGCCGAGCCGATCTTGACGACGACACGCCGCGCGGCCGTCAGCGCCTGCGCCGGGCTCAGGGCTGCCACGGCTCATCCTCCGCGCGCGGCTTGGCGCGGTCGATCCGCGCCATGAGGGCGCGCAGCACATCGGCCACCCCCTCGCCCGCGACAGCGGAAATCAGGTAAACCTCGCGCCCGCAGGCAGCCTGCAGCGCGGCCCGCTTCGCCTGGCGTTCTTCCGCATCCAGCGCGTCGATCTTGTTCAGCGCCACGATGCGCGGCTTGAGCGCCACATCGGGCGAGTAGG
>PXES01000133.1 GCA_003564655.1 Paracoccaceae bacterium | reverse complement strand
TCGCCATGCCCTTCCTTGCCCTCGACCTTGCCATCATCGACCATGACATGCCCGCGCGAAAGGACATAGCGCGGCAGGCCCGTGACCTCATGCCCCTCGAACACATTGTAATCGATGGCTGATTGCTGGGTGCTGGCAGTGATGGTCTTGGATTTCTCGGGGTCCCAGACGACCAGATCGGCATCCGCGCCCACGGCAATCGCGCCCTTGCGCGGGTACATCCCGAAAATCTTGGCGACATTGGTCGAGGTGACGGCGACGAATTCGTTCATCGTGATCCGGCCCGTGCGCACGCCATAGGTCCAGAGCATGGGCATCCGGTCTTCCAGCCCGCCCGTGCCATTGGGGATCTTGGTGAAGTCGCCCACACCGTAGCGCTTCTGCTCGGTGGTAAAGGCGCAATGATCCGTCGCCACGACCGACAGCGTGCCAGAGGCCAGACCGGCCCAGAGACTGTCCTGATGTTTCTTGTTGCGGAAGGGGGGCGACATGACGCGGCGGGCGGCATGGTCCCAATCGGGGTTGAAGTACTCGGACTCGTCAAGCGTCAGGTGCTGGATCAACGGCTCGCCCCAGACGCGCTTGCCGGACTGCTTGGCGCGGCGGATGGCCTCATGCGCTTCCTCGCAAGAGGTGTGGACGACGTAAAGCGGCACGCCCGCCATATCTGCGATCATGATGGCGCGGTTTGTCGCCTCGCCCTCAACCTGGCTGGGGCGGGAATAAGCATGGGCTTCGGGGCCGGTATTGCCCTCGGCCAGCAGTTTTGCCGACAATTCGGCCACGACATCGCCGTTTTCGGCATGGACCATGGCAATCGCGCCCAACTCGCGCAGGCGCTTGAAGGACGAGAACAGCTCGTCGTCATTGACCATCAACGCGCCCTTGTAGGCCAGGAAATGCTTGAAGCTGGTGATGCCGCGCTTCACGACTTCGGGCATTTCATCAAAGACTTGTTGCGACCACCAGGTGACCGCCATGTGATAGGAGTAGTCGCAATGCGCGCGGCCGGACTTGTTGTCCCACATCTTGAGCGCGTCCAGCAGCCCCTGCCCGGGGCTGGGCAGCGCGAAATCAATGACCATGGTGGTGCCGCCCGAGAGCCCGGCGCGGGTGCCGCTCTCGAAATCATCGGTGGAATAGGTGCCCATGAAGGGCATTTCCATATGCGTGTGCGGGTCGATGCCCCCGGGCATGATGTAGCAGCCAGTGGCATCGAGTTCCGTGTCGCCCGACAGGCCTGCGCCGATCTCGATGATGCGCCCGCCCTCGATGCGGATATCGGCCTTGTATGTCAGGTCATGGGTGACGATGGTGCCGTTGCGGATGATGGTGGACATGGGGCCTCCTATTCCTCGTATGCGAGTGCGATCAGCGGGGTGCCATTCGACCCCAGCATCCTTGCGTTCACGATTGCCGTGCAGTCCACCAGCTCGGCCCAGATATCGGGTGCGGCGGATTTCACGGTGTTGACATTGGCGATGCGGATGGCGACCACGCCGAGATCTCGCGCCGCATGGCCGGACAGCCCCTCATCCGGGGCGCCGAGAGCGGACATGCAGTCGATCCAGGCATCCATGTTGGCGCCGTAGAACGGGGGAAAGGCAAGCGCCTGGGCAAATCGGGCGTGAAAAGTCTCGCGGGTCTGCAGGTCCGTGCCGTCAAGATGCACATCGAGCCGGGTCATGCGCGGGCCCCCTTCAGGACCCTACGCATGGGCAGCGGCTTAGCCCGCGACCAGATCGAGCCGCCGTTCGACCCGTTCCAGCCGGGCGTCGATCCGGCCCACCCGAACCGAGAGGTTGGCGTATTGCACCTCAAGCGTGCCGCGCCGCTCCATGACCTCGCGCATGCCGTCCGACAGCCGCGCGATCGAGCCCTGCATGGTCTTGAGCGTCTCGAACAGAAGTTCGTTGGTGACCTCAACCCGCTTTGCCATGCGACCCTCGCTTTCGGTGGCCCACCATAGTTGGGCCGAGCAGGATATGGCGTTAATTCCCTCATCCGACAATCTCGGCGGTTTCCAGCACCGCGTGCAGCAGCACATTGGTTCCGGCCTCGGCCCAGGCGGGGGTGATTTCCTCGGCCTCGTTATGGCTCAGGCCATCGACGCAGGGGCAGAAGATCATCGCCGTGGGGTAGAGGCGGTTGATCCAGCAGGCATCATGCCCCGCGCCCGAGACGATATTCATGTGGCTGTAGCCCAACCGGTCGGCGGCATCGCGGATGCGGCCCAGCAGCGTCTCGTCAAAGGCGGGCGGGTCGAACTGGCCCGCGGATTGCGCTGTGAACTTCACCCCGATATCGGCGCAGAGGCCCGGGGCGCGGCGCAAGAGTTCCGCCTCCATCGCCTGCAGCACATCCAGCTTGTGGCTGCGGAAATCTATCGTGAAAACAACCTTTTCGGGGATGATGTTGCGGCTGTTGGGGTAGACATCGACATGCCCGACCGCGCCCACAGCGTCGGGCTGATACTGCATCGCGATCTCGTGCACCAGTTCGGTCACCCGCGCCAGCCCGCGGCCTGCATTGCGGCGCATATACATGGGCGTCGAGCCCGTGTGCTGGCCCTTGCCGGTCACGGTGCATTCGATCCAGCGCAGGCCCTGACCATGGGTGACCACCCCGATATCCTTGCCCTCGGCCTCGAGGATCGGGCCCTGTTCGATATGCAGTTCCAGAAAGGCGTGCATCTCGCGCCCGCCAACCGGCTCGTCGCCCTTCCAGCCGATGCGCTCCAGCTCGTCGCCGAAGCGCTTGCCCGCCGCATCCTCGCGCGCATAGGCCCAGTCGCGGTCATGCACACCCGCAAAGACGCCCGAGGCCAGCATGGCAGGGGCGAAACGGGTGCCTTCCTCATTCGTCCAGTTGGTGACGACGATGGGGCGGCGCGTCTTGACGCCCATGTCACGAAGCGAGCGCATGATCTCGAGCCCGGCCAGCACGCCCAGCACGCCGTCATATTTGCCGCCCGTGGGCTGGGTGTCGAGATGGCTGCCCACATAGACCGGCAGCGCGTCGGGGTCGGTCCCCTCGAAGCGCGCAAACATGGTGCCCATCTCGTCGACGGCGACAGTGCCGCCCGCCTCTTCGCACCAGCGCTGGAAGAGGTGGCGGCCCTCGCTGTCCGCATCGGTCAGGGTCTGGCGGTTGTTGCCCCCCGCCACGCCGGGGCCGATCTGGGCCATCTCCATCAGGCTGTCCCACAGCCTCTCGGAGTCTATTCGCATGTTCTGCGCCTGTGCCGTCACTGCCCCCCCCGTTTGCTTGGACTTGACCATCCGGTCAAATCCAAGGCTACACGCCTGCAAGGGCGGGTCAACCGGGATTTGGCGCCGCGGCGGGCGCAGCGCATGAAATTGCGACATCGAGCGGGTCAGACCGCCTGCGCAGCGGGCAGGATACCGGTTTCGATCAGGTCGCGCAGATCGCCGAAATGCCCGTCCGAGCGCGCCGGGCGCGCCGGGTCCGAGGTGATGACGACGCTCAAGCCCCGCGCTGGCGCAACCACGACCACCTGTCCGCCGAAGCCCCGCGCCATCAGGTATTCCACCCCGTCCGCGCGGCCGATGAACCAGCCATAGCCGTATTGCAGCCCCGAGAAATTCGAGCGCGTGCGCGGGGTTGCCGCCGCGTCCAGCCAGTCGGGGCTGAGCACCTGCGCCCCGTCCCACGCCCCGCCCAGCCGCGTCATCTCGGCAAAGCGGATCAGGTCGAGCGGCGCAAAGGCCATCTCGTTGCCGCCCAGATAGAAGCCCTGCGGGTCGCGCGTCCAGGCGGGCACCTCGATCCCAAGAGGACGGCCCAGCCAGTCGCGGGTCAGGC
>PXES01000191.1 GCA_003564655.1 Paracoccaceae bacterium | reverse complement strand
CCTTTGCCACCGAATATGCCTGGGTGATCGCGAGCCTCGTCTTCCTGACGGGGGTGACGATCCGGCACTACTTCAACACCATGCACCGGACCGGCAAGGGGCCGCTCTGGACCTGGGCCGCGACGGTGGTGATCATGCTGGTCATCGCCTGGTTGTCGAGCTTCCGCCCCGGCGAGAGCTGGGAAGATGCCGAGGCCCGCGCGATGACCGCGCATGAGGCGCGCTTTGCCGCCGCGTCGCAGTTCGAGGACGCCTATCACACGGTACTCGGCCATTGCGCGATGTGCCATGCGCGCGAGCCCGGCTGGGCCAGTCTGCGCTGGGCCCCCGGTGGCGTCTATCTCGAAACCCCGCAGGATGTCGCGCGCCATGCCGAGGAGATCTATCTTCAAGCCGGGATCAGCCACGCCATGCCGCCACCGAATGCCTTCCCGATGGCGCCCGAGGACCGCGCGCTGATCGTCGACTGGGTGCGCGAGGCGCGCGCGAGGCGGTAGCGCGGGGGATGGTGCTTTCGCCCGCCCGGGTGCATGCTCACGCCAATCGCCACGCGAGAGAGGACCCATGAGCGCCGATTATTACACCCCCACGGGCGGCCATCCCGGGCAGGACCAGCTTCTGACCGACCGCGCGGTCTTCACCGAAGCCTACGCCGTCATCCCGCGCGGCTGCCTGCGCGATATCGTCACGAGCGCACTGCCGCACTGGCACGACACGCGGCTGTGGGTGCTGGCGCGCCCCATGTCGGGCTTTTCAGAGACCTTCTCGCATTACCTGATGGAGGTGTCCCCAGGCGGCGGGTCCGAGGCGCCCGAGCCCGACGCGGGGGCGCAGGGCGTCCTTTTCGTCACCGCAGGCGCCGGGCGTCTGGTCATCGCGGGGGCCCCGCATGACCTCGGACCTGGCAGCTACGCCTATCTGCCGCCGGGCACCGCATGGTCGCTGCATGCCACGGGCGATGCGGCGCTTTCGTTCCACTGGATCCGCAAGGCGTATGTTCCGGTCGCCGGCCTCGCGCCCCCCGACCCGTTGGTCCTTGACGAGACCACCACCCCCCCCACGCCAATGCCCGGCACCGAGGGCCGATGGGCCACCACCCGCTTCGTCGACCTCGCCGACATGCGCCACGACATGCATGTGACCATTGTCACCCTCGCCCCCGGTGCGGTGATCCCGTTCCTGGAAACGCATGTCATGGAACACGGGCTTTACATTCTGTCGGGCAAGGGTGCCTACCGGCTCAACCGCGACTGGGTCGAGGTCGAGGCGGGCGATTACATGTGGCTGCGAGCCTTCTGCCCGCAAGCCTGCTACGCAGGCGGGCCGGGGCCGTTTCGCTACCTGCTCTACAAGGATGTGAACCGCCACATGCCGCTGCCCGGCCCCGGCCTAACCCGGCGCTGACCGAGACCTCTCCATTCTGCCTTTCATCCTTGCCCAAATATCCCGGGAGTGCGAGGGCAGAGCCCTCGCACATTTCCTGCGACAAAGCTGAGCGCCCGCGCAGAACGCGGCAATTGCGCGCGCCGTTCACGACAGGCAGTATGCGCAGAGAGGCGGGAGGACACGATGCGCAACACAGCGATGCAGGCAGGGCTGATCGCGGGCTGGATGGCGGTGGCGGCCGCGGGCCGCCCCGACCTGCCGCCCGCCCCGCAGGACAGCGATTACGCGCAGCACCCCGACGCGCTGGTGGCACTCGGCCATAAACTGTTCTACGACCCGATCCTGTCGGGCAATCGCGAAGTCGCCTGCGCGACCTGCCACCACCCGGCCTTCGGCACCTCGGACGGGGTGTCGCTGGGCCTGGGCGATGGCGGGATCGGGCTGGGGCCCGCGCGCGTGGCCGACCCCGACAACCTGCCCGAGCAGCGCATCCCGCGCAATTCGCCGGCGCTGTGGAACCTGGGCCATTCCGAGTTCACGGTGATGTTCCATGACGGGCGGATCGAAGAGGATCCGTCGCGCCCCTCGGGGCTGCGCACACCGCTCGAGGACGACATGATGACGGGCTTCGCCTCGCTTCTGTCGGCACAGAACATGTTTCCGGTACTCAGCCCCGACGAGATGGCGGGCCATTACAGCGAAAACGAGATCGCGCAGGCCGTGCGGCAGGGGCGCATCACCGGGCCGGGCGGCGCGTGGGACCTGATCGCGGCGCGGGTGCGGGGCATACAGGATTACGCCGACCGCTTCATCGCGACCCTTGAGCATGTGACCACCGCCGAGGAGATCGCCTTCACCGATATCTCGAACGCGATCGCGGCTTTTGTCGCGGTCGAGTTCCGCTCGGACAGCAGCCCGTTCGACGCTTACCTGCGCGGGCAGGCCGACCTGCCCGAGGACGCGGCGCACGGGATGGAGATCTTCTACGGGCGCGGCACCTGCGCGACCTGCCATGCCGGGCCGTTCCAGACCGATCACGGCTTTCACGCGCGCGGGGTGCCGCAGCTTGGCCCCGGCAAGGCCGCGCGGTTCGAGACGCATCAGCGTGATACCGGGCGCAAGCGAGTGACGGGACGGGCGGAGGATGCGTTTGCCTTCCGCACCCCCTCGCTGCGCAATGTCGCACAGACCGCGCCTTACGGTCATGCCGGATCGCATGCGACGCTGGCGGGCTTCATCCGCGACCATGCCGACCCGGTGGCCGCCTTGCCGCATTATGACCGCGCCCAGGTATTGCTGCCCGATCTGCCGGGCGCGGATTGGGCGATCATGGATGACCCCGGTGAGGTCGCGGCCATCGCCGCGGCGGTTGCGACCCCGCCGATTGCGCTGAGCGAAGCCGATATCGCCGCTCTGGTCGCGTTTCTGGAGAGCCTCAGCGACCCGGCGGCACTGGCGGGGCGGCTGGGCGTGCCCGAGACGGTGCCGAGCGGGTTGCCGGTCCCGCGACCGTGAGACCCCGCGCGGGCGGGACATTTGAGTATTTCGGACAAGAAAATGCAGGCCGGTCAGTCCGGGCTCAGCCTTAGGGTCCGGTTGACCTGTGCGGCCTTGGCCTGTGTCTCGCGCCCGTCGGGCCAGCGGACCCTCACCTGCGCCTCGGTCGCCGCGCCGAGGCCGAAATGCAGCGGCACGAGTTGCCCCCCGGCATGGCCGCCGCCGATGGTATGATCCTGCCATTGGGTGCCGTGTTCGGTGGTGATCGTGACCCGCGCGCCGATGGCGAAGCGGTTGGGGCCGGGCTGGCGCAGGTCTATGGCCAGCCAGTTGCCCATGGCCTTGGGGTCATTGCGATAGAGCCGCGCGGGGGCACGACGGTTGACCACCACGAGATCGAGCGCGCCATTGCCGGTCAGGTCCAACAGAGCCGCGCCGCGCGAGCGCGCGGGGTCGGCCACACCTGCGAGATGCGCGGCCTCGGTGAAGCGGCCATCCGCACCTTGAAGCAGCAGGTTGTTGGGGTCGGCCATGGCCAGATCGGGCATCTGATCGACATTGCCCTTGGCGACGAACAGATCCGCGCGGGCGTTATTGGTCACATCGCCCCACTGCGCGTGCCAGCCGGTCGAGGGGCGGCCATCATCGCCGGTGAAGGGGCGATGCGCGGTGTGGCCCATCTCGAACGGGGCCACGCGATAGGTGCCGTCTATTTGGGCCAGTTGCAGCATCTGGTCGGCCATCGAGGTCAGGTAGACATCCGCCAGCCCGTTGCCGGTGATGTCCCGGCTGGCGATGCCCATGCCCCAGAGCATGAGGTCCGGCCAGCCATCCTCGGGGCCGAGATAGCGCTTGTCTGCAATGTCCCACATCTGCTCATGCCCGCCGCGCACATAGTAGTGGCGGTCGTTCGAGAGCCGCAGCGTCATGCGGTCGCGCGCGTCGGGTGCGGCCAGCGCCGAGAGCGGGCAGTAGCCGGG
>PXES01000101.1 GCA_003564655.1 Paracoccaceae bacterium | reverse complement strand
GCCTGCACCCGCGGGTGGTTGTCGCTCCCACGATCAATATGGGCGTCTCACCGCACCACATGAACTTCCCCGGCACCATTACACTGCGTCCTGAGACCCTGATCGCAGTACTGCGGGATATGGTCACCTCGCTGAAGAAGCACGGGTTGACGCGGTTTCTGTTCCTCAACGGTCACGGTGGCAACCAGTCCACGCTAGGAATCGCCAGCGCCTCGCTGTCGCAGGAACTGGACGTGGAATGCTATTACGCCAAGACCACTGCAGCCGCGAAAAACGCAATCGCGGAGCACGTGTCCTCCAAACCGTTCGGACACAGTTGCGAGCGGGAGGTCTCCGAGGCCTACTACCTGGCACCACATATCGTGCGCGAATCGAAGATCACCAGCGGCGAGATTCGGCGTGGCAAGGGGCGATGGGAAAGCCTGCGGCCCGGCAATCCGATTCAGGGCTTTTACAGCTACGAGGAGATGACCGCCAACGGGTGCATTGGCGACGCCACCAGGGCGAGCCTGGAAATTGGTCAACAGATCGTGGAAGAGGCGCTGGACGGATTGGTCAAGGGCGTGGAAGACATCCTTGCCATAAAGCCGGACAGCCGCTGAATCGGGGCACCGAACGCAAAGGAGAACGATCCGTGTACATCATACTGGCCAGCAAGGACAACCAATACCGCAGCGAAGTGGTGGACGGCCTTCGCGCCGTGGAGAAGTACGACTATTACTTCTACGACCAGAAACGCGCCGAGTTCGTGATTGCGGAAGTCATTTCTCCGACGACCCGCGTGAAGATCGTCAGCGCCGGCGAACCAGAAGACGTGAACTATGTGCCTGTAAAGATATTCGAGTCGTTCGAGGATATTGACGAGGCACGTTCGGAACTCGAATCTCTCATCTCCTTCGGACATCTGAAGACCGAGTTACGCCGCGTCGAACAATAAAGTTCGCCAATAAAAAAGGCCAGATTTCCTTTCTGGCCTGAGTATTTATTTTCAATAAAATTTATATCCCTATAACGAGGGGGGATGCGTTTCCCTTTATCACTTTCAGCACACTCATTGCGACGATATAACCCGTTTTCGGATTCTCCTTGGAAGGCGTGTTCTCAACCTGAATTGACACCTTTCCGAATTGGCCAACCGCCTCGATCTGATGCGTATTCCGATCAAGGTCGGGATCCACCATGACCCGTACGATGGTCTCATCCAGTCCGACTCCCGCAAGACTCAGTGCCGCAGAAACATTGACGCTCTCCGGAAACGTCCGTGAGGCCTCCCTCGCGGTGCCCTTGAATACCTCTGTCGCCTCCGTGAGCGTATCGAGATTCACCACCTCTTCGGCGAAGGTGCCGCGCCATGCGGCGACAGGCTTGCGCGTTGTCAGTGTGACGCTGTCAAGCCGGCCCTGGGCGCCGGCAGCAATACGGTCGAGGCCTGCAACCGCGGCAGATGGCACAATGATGCGGCGCTGCGCCTTTTCCGCTGCTGCCCACACCGCGTCGTACAGAGACTGATCGCAGAAGGCGCCAACAGACACCACGATCAGATCGCGACCGCTCTGCAAGACGTTGACGCCATGAGCCTGCACGGCGCCATGACCTGCGGCCTCGACCACGAGATCCACATCGACGCCAAGGAAATCGGCCTCATTGTCGGTCACCAGCACGCCGCCCCCCAGCTCCTGGTCCACTGATGACAAGCGCCGGACAAGCACTGCCTTCAACTCCGCATTTCCGGCTTTACCCTCAGCTATTCCTTGCGCGACATCTCGACCGATTGTCCCGAATCCGATCAATCCTATTTTCAGCACTTATGGCCCCCTTATCTTCATGCCAGAGCGGCTTCACCAAATCGCTATTTTATCGTTGCGAGCCGCTCATTCCCATGTTAATTTCGTTTTTCTTGGCATGCTGCATGCGTATCAACAGGTAAACCTCTCGATGTTCTCCATTACATTCATCACCAATGCCAACAAGGAAGTTGAGGTCAAGGAGATGTCCAATCTCCTGCGTGTATCCTTGCGTCAGCAGGGCGGCATCCCTTTCAAGTGCGGCGGAGGAATCTGCGGCACTTGTCGTTGCAAGATCGAAGAAGGTCTCGAAAACACGGACAAGGTGAAGAAAAAGGAAGAAAAACACCTGACACCGGAAGAGATCGCCGAGGGCTACCGAATGGCTTGCCAGACCTTCGTGAGCGGAGACGTCAAGGTGTCCTGGGATCCTGACCGGGTCGTGAAAAAGTAGCCGACCAGCCTACTCCCTTCGTGTTGTTCGAGACGCCGCCGATGACGAATCATCGGCGGCGTTTTCGTATCCGGCACTACTTCTTGATGTCGGCCTGCACCAGGACCTCGTGTCCGTCGCCTGCCAGCTTCTTCTGAAGGGCATCCAGGGCCGCAACGCCAGCGGCCGTATCCTGCTCACCGTTTCCGCCGCTGAGCCCAACGCCGCCCACGACCTCACCATCAACAACGACAGGGAAACCGCCCACGAACACTGCAAACTTGCCATCGAAGCTCCACTGGATACCGAAGGCTTCGTTGCCGGGCAGCGCAGGCCCGTTCGGCGGGGTGTTGAACAGATGGGTGGAGCGCTTGTGACCAGCCGCGGTAAACGCCTTGTTCCAGGCAATCTGCGGACCGGTCAGGCGGGCACCGTCCATGCGCTCCAGGGCGAGGGGATAACCGCCGCTGTCGACGATGCAGATTGTCTCGAGAACACCAATCTCTTCGGATTTGGCCTTGGCCGCCTCGATCATCACGCGGGCGTCTTCAAGATCAAGAGTAAAGAACTTCTTCACGGATTATCTCCTGGTTTGTGGCTACGCGGGGGCAGCCTGGCGGCATGCCCCCACCGAGAGCGGATTATCAGCGACTCAGGTAAACCGTCTTGGTCTGCGAGAAGAACTCGAGCCCGGTGCGCCCGGATTCACGGAAGGTCGATGTGCTCGACCGCTTCAGACCACCGAACGGGGCGTTGATCAGGTTCCCGGTCGTGGTGCCGTTGACCTTGACCGTGCCCGCTTCGATTTCCAGCGGAAAGCGCTGGATATAACGGAAGTCGTTGGTGACCAGGGAAGCAGACAAGCCATACTCGACGTCATTGGCCTTGGCGATGGCATCGTCGTAGTCCTTGACCTCGATAATGGCGATCACCGGGCCGAAGATCTCTTCCTTGGCGATACGCATGTCCTGCGTCACGTCGGTGAACACTGCCGGCGAGACGTAGTAGCCCTTGTCGAAGTGTCCGCCGGTCAGCCGCTCGCCTCCGCAAAGGTGGGTTGCCTCCGACTTTCCGATCTCAACGTACTTGAGCACATTATCGAGCTGGGACTTGGTGGCCAGCGGGGTAATCACAACACCCTCTTCCATGCCACTGCCAATCTTGAGCCCCTTCACCTTCTCCAGCAGCTTCTCCGTGTAGGCCTTGCGAATGCCCGGGGTGACCAGCACACGACTCGTCCCCGTGCAGGCCTGCCCGGTGAGGGAGAAGCCACCATTGACCGTCAGTGTGACGGCCCGATCAAGATCCGCATCGTCAAGGATGATCAGCGGATTCTTGCCGCCCAGCTCCATCTGGGTGCGGGTCGTGATCGGCACGGAGCGCTGGATGTGCTCACCGGCTGCCGTGGAACCGGTAAAGGAGATGGCACGGACGGTCGCCGGCTCGGTGATGGCCGCCCCGATGTCCCGGGCACCACCGGTGATGAAATTGAGCACCCCTTTCGGCAGCCCAGCCGCCTCGAAAGCCTCCACCAGGCGCGTCGCGATCAACGGTGCATCCGAAGACGGCTTGAAGATCACGGTATTACCATTGATCAGGGCCGGGCCGATCTTCCTCGACGGAATGGAGATCGGGAAATTCCAGGGCGTGATGACAGTGACCACACCGAGAG
>PXES01000065.1 GCA_003564655.1 Paracoccaceae bacterium | reverse complement strand
GCGCGGTCGGATGCCAGCGTGCAGACGCTGGGCGATGACGAGCTGATGGCCGTGCTGACGCGTATGGTCAAGCAGCGCCGCGATTCGGCCCGCGCCTATGAAGAGGGCGCGCGGCTGGACCTGGCCGAGAAAGAGACCGCCGAGATCGCCGTGATCGAGAGTTTTCTGCCGCAGCAGTTGAGCGCGGATGAGGCATCCGCGGCCATCGACGCGGCGATAGAGCGGACTGGCGCAACATCGGTGCGCGATATCGGCAAGGTCATGGCGGAGCTGAAGGCCACGCATACCGGGCAGATGGATTTCGGCAAGGCGGCGGCCGAGATCAAGGCGCGGCTGGCCTGAACGCCACTGGTCGCGCCGGAAATCGCCCTATGTGTCACCTTCTCATCCGCAGGAGGTTCACATGATGACGCGGTTCGGAACGATGGCACTGGCCGGAGCACTGTTGGCAGGCAGCGCGGGGCTGGCCGAGACGTTCGAGTATCAGATCGGTGAGACAGTGTTCGAGGGCTATGTCGCCCGACCAGCGGGCGCGGCGCAGGGCACCGTGCTGATCGTGCATGACTGGGACGGCGTGAACGCGCATGAGATCGCGCGCGCCGACGCAATGGCCGCCGAGGGCTATGTCGGCATCGCGCTCGATCTCTTCGGGCGCGACGCCGTGCTCGAGGAGATGGCGGATTACCAGCGCGAGACGGGCGCGCTTTATGCCGACCGCACGGAATTCCGTGCCCGCATCGAAGGCGGCATCGCGGCGGCCGCTGCGCTTGACGGGGTGCCTGCGGACATGGTGCTGACCGGCTATTGCTTCGGTGGCGCGGCCGTGCTCGAGGCCGCGCGCGCCGGCATCGAGATGGCCGGGTTCGTCAGCTTCCACGGCGGGCTCGCGACACCCGACGGGCAGGATTACACCGCCACCGCAGCGCCGATTCTGGTGCTGCACGGCTCGGCAGATCCGGTGCCAGGATCGGGCATGGCAGATCTCGCGACCCTGCTGGAAGAACTCGACGCGGCCGAGGTTGACCACGAGACACGCATATTCGGTAGTGCGCGACATGCCTTTACTGTCGAGGGCGGGCGCGACTGGGACCCGGCCGCCAATGAAGGGGCCGAAGCGGCGCTGCTGGAATTTCTTGCCACCCGGTTCTGAGGCCACCCCCACCCCACCCGCGGCGCGCGCGCGACGCCGTGGATGAACGGATGCAGGCGCGGAACCGCAGGTCACGACCCTGCCCCGATCAGCCGATTTTACAGCGAGAAGCGCGCCTCGGACATCGAATCCTGCCGCAGCCGGGGCTCGAAAGCGCGCGAGATGTTGTCCTCGAGCGCCGCATAGGCCGCGTCGCTATCACCGGGTGCAACGGCGCGACACTCAGTCAGTTTCTGCGCGCCGCGCCCCTCGCAGCAGATAAAGGCGGTGACCAACATCAACACCGAATTGCCTGCCCCCAATCGCCAGCACCAAAGCGCCCTCGGGCCGTGCCCACCGACCCTGCACGCCCCGAGGACGCTGCCCGCGCTGATGCGCGGGCGGGGCGCGTCCATTGGCGGCGCGACGGAATTTTCGGGGGTGGTGAATGCACGAGACCTGCTGTTCGGCGGCGTGATCTCGCGATCTCGCCCTGGTTGCGCATGATCGGCCAGACGACGCGGCAAGCGCGCCGCCCGCCCCGCTGCGGCGCGATAGGGACTCACGCAGCTTGCGGCGCGTCAGAGCGAGAAGCGCGCCTCGGACATCGAATCCTGCCGCAGCCGGGTCTCGAAAGCGCGCGAGATGTGGTCCTTGAGCGCCGCATAGGCCGCGTCGCCATCACCGGCGGCGATGGCCTCGACAATGGCGTGATGCTCGGCCAGGGTCTGCGCGCCGCGCCCCTCGAACGAGATCGAGGTGGTGGCCAGCAGCACCATCGAGCGATGCACGAGGTCGAGTTGCTGGACCAGATAACGGTTGTGCGAGGCGAGGTGGATCTGCTTGTGGAATCGCTTGTTGGCGCGCGACAGCGCGGGCGGGTCGGTGACCAGCGCGCGATCTTCCTCGACCATGGCGCGCAGCAGGCGCACCTCTTCGGGCGTGGCGTGGCGCGCGGCCAGCCGCGCGGCCAGCCCCTCGAGTTCCGAGCGCACGCAGTAAAGCTCGGCCAGCTGGTTGTGATCGAGCGAGGCGACGATCAGCGAGCGCCCGTCGCGCACCAGCAGCGCCTGCGTCTCGAGCCGTTGCAGCGCCTCGCGGATGGGCGTGCGCGACACACCGAAACGCTCGGCCAGTTCGGATTCGACCAGCCGGTCGCCGGGTTTGTAGGTGCCCAGATCGATCGCCTCGAGGATCAGCGTATAGGCGTCGCTCAGCGGTCGGGTCTCGTTCATCGGGTCCTCATCGGCAGCGCTGTCGTTCACCAAAGCCGGGATCGCGCGGATTGACAAGCCTTGTTGCTTGCGCGCGCGCCTTGCAGCGCTAGGGTGGCGCGCATGGCAGCAGAATCCTTTACCCGGACGCGGGTCTGGGTCTTCGACCTCGACAACACGCTCTACCCGCCCGAGATGGGGCTGTTCGACCAGATCGAGCAGCGCATGGTCGCTTATGTGATGAACGCCCTGGACGTGCCGCGCGCGCAGGCCAACCGGCTGCGCGCGCAATACTGGGCGGAATACGGCACCACGCTGGCCGGGCTGATGCGCGTCCACGATCTCGACCCCCTGCCCTATCTGGCCGATGTGCATGACATCGACTTTTCGGTGCTGGCCCCGGATGCCGAGTTGCGGGCACGGCTGCAGGACCTTCCGGGGCGGCGGATCGTCTATACCAATGCCACCGCCACCTATGCCGAGCGCGTGCTTGCGGCGCGCGGGCTGTCGGGGCTGTTCGACGCGGTCTACGGGGTCGAGGAGGCAGGCTTCTTGCCCAAGCCCGAGGCCGCGGCCTTTGACCGCGTGTTTGCCCGCGACGGGCTGGACCCGGCCTGCGCCGCGATGTTCGAGGATGACCCGCGCAACCTGGCCGCGCCGCATGCGCTGGGAATGCGCACCGTCCATGTCGCGCCCGAACGGATGGCCGCGCCACATATCCATCACCACACCGATGATCTGACGGGGTTTCTCGCACAACTCACACGCTGAGCCGGGACCTGCGACACCTCGTCAGCCTGCGGGCGGGCGGGAGAAAACCTATCTGCACCGTGCAAGATAAACGAGGCAGATCATGACGACCGACTCAGACCCGACCCACCGCGCAGAAAACCACACGCGCAAGGATGACGAACCCTGGCCCTTCTGGGCGGCGATCCTTGCCTTTCTCAACATTGCCGTGATCGCCACGATGACCAACGGCCTGCCGGGGCTGGTGACTGTCATGGCCGGGGCGGCCATCGCGATGATCGTCGTGCTGGTCCTGATCGTGCGGGGATAGATCGTCGGCAGCGGCGCGCAGACGGCGATGCGCCGCGCGCCTCAATACCCCGCGCGCGGCGCGCGATCCTGCGAGAGCGAGCGGTGATGGCGCTCCGTCAGCGCTTCGATGGCGTCGGCGAGATGGGCGCGGTCGATATTGTGGTCGCCGCGCGCCACGCGGATCCTGTGCGCTTCGAGCATCACATCGGCGTGGCGGCAGCCCTCGGGCGGGGTGAACCGGTAGCTTGCCAGCTCCAGCCGCAGGCCCAGCGGGTCGCGGAAATAGATCGAATCCATGAAGCCGCGATCCACGGGTCCCGAATGCGCCACGCCGCGTGCATCGAGCCGCGCGGCGACCTGCCAGAAGGTCGCATCGCTGACCGTCAGCGCGAGATGATGGAGCGAGCCTGTCGCTTCGGGCACGGCTGCGCCGTCGGGGTGGCGGTTCTCGTTGGTGAAGACAGTGATCAGCCGCCCGTCGCCGGGGTCGAAATAGAGATGCCCCTCATCCGGGTCATCGAGATTGGGCTGCTCGAAGACAAAGGGCATGCCCAGCACGCCTTCCCAGAAATCGATGGTGCTCTGGCGGTCGGCGCCGATCAGGGTGATGTGATGCACCCCCTGGATCTGGATCCTGCGGAGTGTCTCGGTGCTGGTCATCTCTCTCTCCCGTGCTGGTGTGCCGCGCCACGCGTGCCCAGCAGGTGACATCCCGCCGCGCCATGTCAATGCGCAACCCGCCCTGCATCTGCGCACATGCGCCCTTGCGCCCCATTGCGCGCGACGGGCGGTGCTGTAAGTTCCCACACAGTGATGGAGGCGTGCGATGCGCGAGACATATGACATCGTCATCTCCGGCGGCGGGATCGCCGGGCTGACGGCAGCGGCGGCGTTCGGCGGCGCGGGCTATGACGTGCTGTGCGTGGACCCCGCGCCGCCGGTCATCGCCGAGGGCGACCCGGAAGCGGATCTGCGCACCACGGCGCTGTTGCAGCCCGCAACCGATCTGCTGGACGCGGCCGGGCTCTGGCAGCGGCTCGCCCCCCATGCGACGCCCCTGCAGGTGATGCGGATTGTCGATGCGGGCGGCGCGCGGCCCGAGCCGCGCGTGAGCCATGATTTCGACGCCGCCGACATCTCGGACCGGCCCTTCGGCTGGAACCTGCCCAACTGGCTGTTGCGGCGCGAGATGGTGGCGCGGCTGGACGAGATCGAGACCGTGACCTTTCGCCCCGGTATCGCCACCACCGGGCTGGTCACGCGCGAGTCCGAGGCGCTGCTGCGCCTGTCGGACGGCAGGCGGGTCGCGGCACGGCTGGCGGTCGCGGCGGATGGGCGCAACTCGCCCCTGCGCGCGGGCTTGGGCATCGGCGTGCGCACCACGCGCTTCGGGCAGAAGGCGCTGGCTTTCGCCGTCACCCATCCAGAGCCGCATCAGAATGTTTCGACCGAGATCCACCGCTCGGGCGGGCCATTCACCCTCGTGCCGCTGCCCGATCGCGACGGCCAGCCCTGCTCGGCCATCGTCTGGATGGAGACGGGGCGCGAGGCCGCGCGGCTGGCCGCCCTGCCGGTGGCGGAATTCGAGGCAGAGATGACCGCACGCTCCTGCGGGTTGTTCGGGCCGCTAAAGCTGGCCTCCCGCCGGACAGTCTGGCCGATCATCAGCCAGATCGCCGAGCGGTTCTGCGGCGAGCGCACGGCGCTGATGGCCGAGGCCGCGCATGTTGTCCCGCCCATCGGCGCGCAGGGGCTGAACATGTCGCTCGCGGATCTGCAGGTGCTGCTGGATCTCGCCGCACAGGACGGGCTGGGCAGCGAGGCGATGCTGCAGGGCTATCACCGGCGGCGCTGGCCGGATGTCGCGCTGCGCGTGGCGGGTGTGGGAATGCTCAACCGCGCCTCGATGCTGGAGGCGCGGCCGCTGCGCGACCTGCGCGCCGGGCTGCTCGACGCGCTCTACACCGCCGCCCCGGTGCGCCGCGCGCTGATGCAACTTGGCGTCGGCGTGCGCTGAGGCTCACCAAGGCAGGGCGCATCCTCTCCGACGGTGGTGCCGCCACAGGGGGCATCGAACCCCCTGCGGCGACGCTGCCGCGGCACGAAACCCGAACGACCCGGCATCCACGCAAACCCGCCGCCGTCAGGCGGCAAGCGCCCGCGAGCGGGGCATGGGCGGGTGGGTGGGCTCCGCTCGCGGGCGCTGTCCGAAACGCCGCGCAGGCGGCCGATGCGCTATCCGGCCTTCTCGGCGGGTGGTGTGTCCTCGGCCGGGTCCGTGTCAGGCTCGGCCTCGACCACCTCTTCGGCGAGATCGGACTTGTCCTTCGGGCCGGGCAGGCTGCCCACGATCAGGGGCAGGAGCTCGGTCTGCGTCGCCGAGGGGCCGGAACTGTCGGGCGCCTCGCGCCAGGCCAGCGTGTCGAACGCGCCGCAATTCTCGCAGATGGCCTGCCAGGTCGCATGGACGTGCTGGCACTTGCCGCACACCCATTGCGGCCCACGCGGCGCGGTGAGCGCGCGCGCGAGCCACCCGCGCACCACTGTGTCCTCCGAGCCCTCGCCACGCTCGATCGCGGCCATGATGGTCAGCGCCCGGACGCTGGGCGTCGTCTCGTACAGATTGCCAAGGGCGCGTCGGGCCGCGGGAAAATCCTCGGCCGCAATCAGCAACTCGGCCTTCAGAAGCCGCGTCTCGGCGGCGTCGGGGTGGAGTTTCAGAAGCTTGCCGAAGCGCGACAGCCGCTGTGCGGGGCTTTCATCCTTCTCGATGGCCGCGAAAGCGGCGGCGAGTTCGGGATGCGGCTGCACCTTCCACGCCTTGCGAAGCGCCTTGGCGGCATAACTGCCGCGCCCCTGCGCCACCAGCGCCTGAGCCGCAGCGACGGCTGCCGGAATCAGGTCGGGGGACAGGCGATTGGCCTCGATCGCCGCCTCGCGCGCGCGGCCCAGATCACCCTTCGCGGCCAGCGCATCGGCCTCCTGCAGCGCCAGGATCGCGTCGCGCCGCCGCCACACATCGCGTGGCAGATGCCCCGAGGATTTCTTGACCATCAGCGTCTTGCGCGCGCCCTTCCAGTCCTCGGCCTCGGTCTGCATCTCCAAAAGCGCGTTCTGCGTCGGCTCATGCGCGGGCTGCATCTCGAGCGCCTTGGCCGCAAGCGCCTGTGCCTTTTCCTTGTCGCCATCTGCCAGCTTGGCGCGGATCAGCCCCTGCACGCCCACGAAGCGCGCGCGCTGATCGTCCAGGAGCGCCTTGTAATGCGTCAGCGCCAGCGCGTTGTTGCCCTTCATCTCGGCCGCCTGCGCGATCAGGAGCGACGTCATCACCGGGCGGTTGAGCAGCTTGTGCGCCTTCTCGGCCTTGGCGATGGCGGCCCTGCCGTCGCCTTCCGCCTGCGCGATCATCGCGCCGAGCAGCGCATCGAGCCCCCGCTTCTCGCGGTTGCGCATGAAGAAACGGCGGAGCGCCGTCTCGTCGCCATTCATGAAGCGCAGCACCGCGACCGCCAGCGCCAGCGCCTTGAGCACCAGCCACAGCGCCACCAGGAACACGACGAAAGCGATGATGGCCTGCATCGGGCCAAGCTCGAACTCCATGTCGAATATGCGCAGGCCGACCGTCTGGCCGCTATCCATCACCACACCCGCGCCAAAGGCGAGCCCAACGACAACCGCGACGAAGAACAGGATCTTGACGATGGTCCAGAACATTGCGGTTTTCCTATTCAGTCTCGAGGGCGTCTGTCAGACCCGGCAGGGCGGCTTCGGCGTCGAGGCGCGCCTGCGCGCCCGCAGTCCAGGCCGAAAGGCTGTCACGGGCGGCGTCGGACAGGTCTGTGATCTCGTCCAGCGCGGCGGCCAGATCGCCCGCCTCGACCTTGGCGGCCGCGCGCGAAAGCACCGCGTCGGGGTCGTCGCCGTCGCGCGGGACGGTCGAACGGGCGCCGACCTGCGCGCGGAAGAAATTGCCCAGCCGTTCGCGCGGATCATCGGCGGGCGCGGCCTGCAGCGCCGTGCGCAGCGCCGCGCGCGCAGCGTCGGGGAAGCGGTCCTGCAGATCCTCGAGCGTCGGCACACCGTCATCGGCGGGCGCCGCGAGCGCCTGCGGCAGATCGATCCCGGCCTCTTGCAGTTGCGCGCGGGCCTCGGGATAGGGTGCGCCGGTCGAAAGTGCGGCGCGCAGGCTGTCGAGCCCGGCGCGCGCGCGCGCGCCATCGACTGCCGCCTCGGCCTCGGCCACGCGGCGTTCGGCCAGATCACGCAGATCGTCCATCTCGGCGCGCAGGGCGTCAAGCTCATCCTCGCGCGCGGATAGCGCCGCGCGGATATCCTCGAGCGCTGAGTCCTGCTCGGCCACGAGCTCGGCGCGCTGGTTCATCAATTCGTCGATGCGCGCCTCGAGCGGTTCGAGATCCGGCCCTTCCTCCTCGGCCATGGCGGCGCGAAGCTGGGCGAGTTCATCATCGATGCCCGACAGGCCCCGCAGCGCCTCGACCTCGTTGCGCAGCTCGGCGAGTTCGCCCTCCAGCGGGGAAAGATCGGGCGCGGGCGGCAGCGCCTCGACCTCGCCGCGCAGCGAGTCGAGTGCTGCGCGCAGGCTTTCGGTGTCGCTGCGCAGCGCGTCGAGTTCGGGGGAGAGTTGCGCCGTCGGGTCGGGCGCGTCGTCAGGTGCGGTCATGTAAGTGGCCGCGCCAAATCCGATCACGCCCGCGACGATCCCGCCCAGCACCAGCGGGAGGAACCCGCCGCTGCGTTTTTCCGGCGCAGCCGGGCTGTCCGGCGGCGCGGAAGCCGCCGTCCCGGCAGCGGCCATGGCCGCCGCCCCGGCGGTGCCCGTCGCCAAGGCCCCCGCGGCCCCCTGATCGGTGCCGTGATCTTCGGACGGCGCATCATCGCTGCCCGATACCTCGGTTTCGGCCATCGCGGGCGCGTCCGTCGCGGCGTTCCCCGATCCCGGCACCTCCGACCCGGCAAGGCCAGCTTCGGGCTGCTGCGCGGACGTGTCACTTGCAATGTCCTGTGCAGGCTCTTTCAGGGGCCCGGCCTGGGGTTCGTCGGCCGTCGCGTCGCTGGCAGGCGCGCCAGCATCGTCCGCGTGCTCGGCCGCTTCCACCGCGGCGGCGGGCGCGTCCGACCCGGCCTCTGCGCCCTGAGCGGGCGTCTCGGCGCTCGGCTCGGGCGCGTCTTCCGTGCCCGGGGCGCGGCGCACAGCATCATTGCCTGACGTGTCTGCGGTCGATGGCTGCCCGGTCGCGGGCGCGTCGCTGGCGGCTTGCGCGGTGTCCGTCTCGTCTGTGCCGCCGGTTCCCTTGTCGGCGTCGGCTGTCGCCCCGGCGCTGTCGTCCTGCCCGTCTGTCGGCGCGTCGTCGCTTTCGGGCGGGGTCCATTTCTGGGCCGGGCCGAAGCCTGTGTCTGCTTCGGTCGTGCCCTGCAGCGCGTCACCACCGGTCACGGCGTCCTGTGCGCCGCCTGCGCTTGCGTCGGTGTCTGTCGTTTCCGGCGTTGTACCCTTGGACCCGGCCCCCGTGCGGTTGGCCCGCTTGCCGCTTGCGGCGGTCTTGCGAGTCCCGGATGTGCCGCCCCTGGTGGTCGATTTTCGTGCCAAGCCGTGACCCTCGCCTCCCTGCGCCGCAGTGCAGCAGTTCGCCGCACCTTATCGTGGCTTCTCATAAGGCTCAAGTCTCGCCTGCAGGCGCATCAGTGCCGCGCACATCGACTGGGCATCGGGGCGCGCGGCAACGGTGACCCCCGCCCAGTCCACGCCATTTGACGCGGCCAACGCCGCGTCGCGCGCCGCCGGGCTGATCGCCAGAAGCTCCTTATGCGCGGCGTCATGCCGCAGGGGCGCGAGGGCCGCGACCAGCAGCCGCGCCGAGCGGGGCGAGAAGACCGGCAGCACCAGAACACCCCCCGCCGCGACCCGCTCTGCGGCCTCGCGCGGCAGTGTCAGCGCCTCTTGCCGGTAGACGACCAGCGCCTGCGCCTGCAGCGCCGCCGCCAGATCGCAGGCCACATGGGCGCCGCGCAGATGCAAAAGCGGTGCGGGGGGGCGGGCGGCGCGCAACTCTGCCAGCAGCGCGCGCGCATCGCCGCCCGCCTGATGGACGTGCGCAAAGCCCGCCGCGCGCGCTGCCTGCGCTGTGCGCGGGCCGACGCACCAGACCGGCCAGTCGCGCCGCGCGGTCGCCTGCGCCAACGCCGCGACCGCGTGCTGCGAGGTCACGATCAGCGTGCCCGCGCGCGCCAGCGCATCCTCGGAGGGCGGCTCCAGGTCAATACGCATCAGCGGCGCACAGAAAACCGCGCCACGCCAGCCCGCGGCGCGCGCGGCGTCTGCAAATGCTGCACTTTCGCGCGCCGGGCGCGTGAGAAACAGGCATGGCGGCATGGCACCCCCCGGCACGGCGCGGCACGGGATTGTGCGCACCCGATCGCAGTGGTAGCGGGAAAGGACCGCGCCTGGCAACTGGAGCCCCGATGTCGCATACCCCGCAGCCCTCTGCTTCGCCTGTCGCCGGGCCGCTGACCGTGCTGGGGATCGAGAGCAGTTGCGACGACACGGCCGCCGCCGTGCTGCGCCATGACGCCGGGGGGCGGCCCGAGATCCTGTCGAATGTGGTGCTGGGACAGGCGGCGCTTCACGCAGGCTTTGGCGGCGTCGTCCCCGAGATCGCCGCGCGCGCCCATGCCGAACGGCTCGACCACGCGGTCGAGGGTGCGCTGGATCAGGCCGGGGTCACGCTCGACGCGCTCGACGCCGTGGCCGTGACTGCCGGGCCGGGGCTGATCGGCGGGGTGCTGTCGGGGGTGATGCTGGCGCGCGGGCTCGCAACGGCGCGCGGGCTGCCGCTGATCGGTGTCAACCATCTGGCGGGCCATGCGTTGACCCCGCGGCTGACCGATGATGTGGCCTTTCCCTATCTGATGCTGTTGGTCTCGGGCGGGCATTGCCAGTTCCTGATCGTGCACGGCGCTGACCGTTTCACCCGGCTGGGTGGCACCATCGACGACGCCCCGGGCGAGGCGTTCGACAAGGTGGCGAAACTTCTCGGCCTGCCGCAGCCCGGCGGCCCGGCGGTCGAGGCCGAGGCCCGCGCGGGCGACCCCCACCGCTTCGCCCTGCCCCGCCCGCTCGCGGACCGGGCGGGCTGCGACATGTCGTTTTCGGGGCTGAAGACGGCCGTGCTGCGCGCCCGCGACCGGCTGGTGGCCGACCAGGGCGGGCTGCATGCGCAGGACCGCGCGGACCTTTGCGCCGGGTTTCAGGCCGCCGTGGCCGATATCCTGGTGCGCAAGACCGGCGCGGCGCTGGCGCTCTACCGCGCCGAGGCGCCCTGCGCGCCGCTGATCGCCGTGGCGGGCGGGGTCGCGGCGAATGGCGTATTGCGCGCGCGGCTTGCCGCACAGGCCGAAGCCGCCGGGGTCGCGTTCCTCGCGCCACCGCTGGCGCTGTGCACGGACAATGCGGCGATGATCGCCTGGGCCGGGATCGAGCGGATGCGCGCGGGCGCGGCGCTTGACGCGCCGCTGGTCGCACGCCCCCGCTGGCCGCTGGACGAAGGCGCAGCACCGATGCTGGGCTCGGGCAAGCGGGGGGTGAAGGCATGAGGATGCGGATAGACCAGGCATTGGCGGCGGGGGCATGCACGGCGCCCGGCACACGGTCGCGCGGCCTTGCGCGAGACTGCCGCATCGGGGCCGCAGTGACGCGACCGGGCGCGACTGACGCAGCGCATGACGCACCAGCCCATTGGCCCGGCGCGCGCGGGGGGACAGCATGAGCGTGGCGATCCTCGGCGCGGGGGCCTTCGGGACGGCCCTCGCCTGCGCGCTGGGCGAGGCGACGCTGTGGTGCCGCGATGCGGATGCCGCGCAAGCCATGGCCCGCACGCGCGAGAACGCGTCCCGCCTGCCCGGCGTGACCCTGCCCGAGGGCGTGCGTGTCACCGCCGCGCTGGAGGAGGTCACGGCCGAGACCATCCTGCTCGCCATTCCCATGCAGGCCACGCGCGGTTTCCTCGCCGCCCATGCCGACCAGCTTGGCACGCGCTGCCTTGTCGCCTGCTCGAAGGGTATCGACCTCGAGGCGCTGATCGGCCCGGTGGGCGTGATCGCGGCCACCCTGCCCCAGGCGCGCACGGCCCTGCTGACCGGGCCGAGCTTCGCCGATGATATCGCCCGCGGGCTGCCCACGGCGCTGACACTGGCCTGCGCCGACCCGACACTGGGGGCCGAGTTGCAGGAGCGCCTCGCCACGCCCAACCTGCGCCTCTACCGCAATGCCGATGTGATCGGGGCGGAACTGGGTGGCGCGCTCAAGAACGTCATCGCGATTGCCGCGGGCATCGTCATCGGCGCGGGCCTGGGCGAATCGGCGCGCGCCGCGCTGATGGCGCGCGGCTATGCCGAGATGCAGCGCCTCGCCCTGTCGCTGGGGGCCGAGGCCGAGACGCTCGCGGGGTTGTCGGGCCTGGGTGATCTGATCCTCACCTGCGGGTCGGAGAAGTCGCGCAACTTCCGCTACGGGCTGGCGCTGGGCCGGGGCGAGGCATTCGACACCGCGACCACGGTCGAGGGGGCGGCAACGGCCCGCGCCGTGGCGCGGCTGGCGCGCGAGCGCGGCATCGACATGCCGGTCACCCGCATGGTCGCGGCGCTGATCGAAGGGTATCTGACACTGGCCGAGGCGCGCGACGCGCTGCTCGCCCGACCCCTGACCGAGGAATGAGGAGGTTTCATGCCGCTTTACATGGCGCTCTGCACCGACAAGCCCGGTGCGCTCGACATCCGCAAGGCCAATCGCGAGGCGCATCTCGCCTATGTCGCCGAGACGGGCTGCGTGGTCCTGGCCGGGCCGCTGCTCGATGAGGCGGGCGAGATGGCAGGCTCGCTGATCATCCTCGATCTGCCCGATATCGAGGCCGCCAAGGCCTGGGGCGCGGCTGATCCCTACGCGCAGGCGGGGCTGTTCGAGAGTGTCCGGCTACAGGAATGGAAACGGGTGGTCGGCTGATGCGCACCTGGCTGATGAAATCCGAACCCGACGCGTTCTCCTGGGACGATCTGGTGGCGAAGGGCGATGCGGGCGAGGAATGGGACGGCGTGCGCAACTATCAGGCGCGCAATTTCATGCGCGAGATGAGCCTGGGCGACCAGGCGTTCTTTTATCACAGCCAGAGCGACAAGGCCGTCGTCGGCATCTGCGAGGTGATCGCCACCGCGCACCCCGACAGCACCACGGACGACCCGCGCTGGGAATGCGTCGATGTCCGCGCGCTGCGCCCCTTCGCGCGGCCGGTGACGCTTGCGCAGATCAAGGCCGATCCGGCACTGGCGGACATGGCGCTGGTGAAGAGCCCGCGCCTGTCAGTGCAGCCCGTGGGCGCGCAGGAATGGGCGCGGGTCTGCGATCTGGGCGGGGTGGCACCGTAGGCGAAGCGGTGCGCCATGCCGCGAAGGGGTTGGGGGGCGTGCCCCCGGCCGCTGCGGGCCCTCCCCCGGCATATTTGGGCCCCCGGCATATTTGGGCAAAGATGAAATCAGGAGCGGGGACGGGACAGGCGCCCGGCGCGCCCCCCGCGCCGCTGTGTGAGCCGCCCGGCCCGGCCCGGCAGTTCCGCCATGACGAGGCGGCGCGCGTCCGGGGTCATCGTGCCCCAGGCGGTGATCTCGTCAATGCTGCGCAGGCAGCCCGTGCAGAGCCGCGATTCGGGGTGGATCACGCAGATATTCACGCAGGGGCTCTCGATCGCGGGTTGCGCCCGGTTGTGCTTGCTCATGGTCGCCTGCCTGTGTCGCCTCGCTGGGAAAGATATGCATTTCCCCGCGATGCGCCAGTGCGAAAATCAAGCCGGGCGGCAGGCGCACGGGTGGAAGCGCTTCGCCGAGGGGGCGCCTTGCACGAGGCGCGGGTGACGCGCCATGTCACCGCCCGCGTTCCGCACGACTGCACCGCGCGTTCCGCACGACCCTTCCCCTTCCCCGCGGCCCGTGATACGAGCCGCGCAATTCCCGGCAGGCCCGCCGGGGCAGGTTTAACGGAGAACACGACCATGGCCATCGAGCGCACGCTCTCGATCATCAAACCCGACGCCACCAACCGCAACCTGACCGGCAAGATCAACGCCAAGTTCGAGGAAGCGGGGCTGCGCATCGTCGCGCAGAAGCGTATCCACCTGACCAAGGCGCTGGCAGGCAAGTTCTACGAAGTGCACGCCGAACGCCCCTTTTATGACGAGCTGTGCGAGTTCATGGCCTCGGCCCCGGTGGTGGTGCAGGTGCTGGAAGGCGAAGGCGCGATCGCCAAGAATCGCGAAGTGATGGGCGCGACCAATCCCGCCGACGCCGCGCCCGGCACGATCCGCGCGGAATTCGCGCAATCGGTGGGCGAGAACTCGGTGCATGGCTCGGACGCGCCCGAGACCGCCGCTGCCGAGATCGCCTATTTCTTTTCCGGGCTGGAACTGGTCGGCTGAGCGAATTGCTCCGGCTGGCGCGATCTCCCGCGCCGCGCATGGCCCCTGTCAGGCTGCCGGTAAAAACCCCCGCCACTGGCGGGGGTTTTTGACTCGCCGGGTGGGATTGACCTGCTTTCGGTTTCGCGGGGTCCATAGTCCGAAGTGCGCTGAGTCCTGCCGAGAGCTTTGGCCTGCGCAGAGTATCCACGGGCCGCACGGCCTTGCGCGGTCGGCCAGCCTGTCGGGTGGCGTTCGTCAAGGCCGTCGCAGTGGCATGGCGCAGCAGGCGACAGAGGTCAGCCCCCACTTCGGGCTGATCGGAAGGGAAACCCCATTAGGATCAGAATGTTGCAGGACACTCTTCATTCAGTCCTCGGCCACCAGAAGACCATACTCTGACGGTTGGCGATGCAGCCTGAAGTTGAAGATGTTGCGCCGGATTTCCGAGCAGCGGTCCAGATCGACACGCGCCGTGATTACTTCGTCGCCAAGGCTTGCGGCCTGCGCGACGATTTCACCCGTCGGGGCAACAATCAGGCTGCCACCGATCAGATCGCAGCCTTCCTCGCGGCCCGCCTTGGCCACACCCACGGCCCATGCCCCGTTCTGATAGGCCCCGGCCTGAAGCGACAGCGCATTGTGAAAATACTGCAGATGATCATGCTCGGGCGCAGGCGGGTAATGGGCTGGCGTGTTATAGCCCAGAACGATCAGCTCCGCCCCTTTCAGACCCAGCATCCGCCAGGTTTCCGGCCAGCGGCGATCATTGCAGATGCAGATGCCCAGCCTGCCGCCAAACGCGTCCACGACGGGAAACCCCAGATCCCCCTTCTCGAAGTATCGCTTTTCGAGATGCTGGAACGGGCGGGCCGGTTCGTGGTCGAAGTGACCGGGCAGATGCACCTTGCGGTACTTGCCCAGCAATGCGCCATCCGGCCCGACCAGAATGGCGGTATTGAACCGGCGTCCCTCGGGGGTGAGTTCGCCATAGCCGAGGTGGAATCCGACGCCCAGCCGCTGCGCGCAATCGAAGAGCGGGCGTGTGTCGTCCGATGGCATGCTGCGTTCGAACCAGGCGTCGATCTGGGCTGGATCCTCCATCCACCAGCGGGGGAAAAAACTGGTCAGCGCCAGTTCCGGAAAGACGACAAGCGTTGCGCCGCGCTCCCGCGCCTCGGTCATCAGGACGATCATGCGATCGACCACCGCCCGGCGCGGTTCGTGGCGCGCAATGGGACCAAGTTGTGCAGCGGCAACGACAAGACTACGGTTCATGAAGGCCCTCCCTCTGGCCGGACAGGGGTTCGGTCGCGCGCACGCGCAGCCGAACCGATGCGCACCCATCGCAGCTTTGCAGAACGCCGTTCCGGGAAATGCAGTAGGCTTCGGAGACCAGGGTGCCGACCTGGCGGCCATTGTGCAGCACCACCGCCCCGCGCATCGCGGCCGCGCCCTGCCAGACCGGGGCCATCCAGCCTGCGGGCAGTCCGCCGATGCCGATGACCTCTCCCGCGCCATCGATTTCCACGCCGCCTTGCGCCGAGGCGTTCAGGCGCAGCCCGGTGGACAGGCTGACCTCGAAATCATGCGCATCGGCGGGCGCGCAACTGTCGATCGCGGCACCCGCCGCGATCTCGGCCAGGCCCGTCACCGGGAAGATCGCGTTATGCAGGATGGCGATCTTCAGACCTGCCGCGCAGGTCGTCAGCGCCCCGGCATCGGTGCGGGCCGCGACCAGTGCGCTGTTGGCCATCGCCACCTCGCCCGCCGCGGTCACGGCAATCAGTCCGGCATCGGCACGGGGGTGTTCTGCCAGCAGCGTCTCCAGCACAGGCTGAGCCGCGCCGCCTTGCATGATGGCCCGGAGCGCCAGCACATTGACCGCATCACCGCCCGGCACAGCGGGCATGTTCGGCAACCGGTGACCGCTGATACAGGCCACGCCCGCCGCAGCGGGGGTGAACTGGCTGAGCGGGGGATGCCGGTCCGGGCCCGAGGACATGAGCGCCACGCAAGGCGCATCTGCGATCTCATCGGGGATGGTGCCCGCAAAGAGCGCCGCTGCCCCGCCCCGCCCGGTCTCTGCCCGGTGCAGCTTGCCCTGTGCATCGAGCGCCGCCAGACTGACGAACCCGCCCAGCATGCCGCGGCCCACCCGCTCGACCATCCGCAACGCGGCCAGCGCCGCGCGTCCTGCCCCCGGCCCGGCGATGCCGATCCCCACGGTCATTGCGCAACCCAGTGGTCTGGCGCGGCCTGTGCAAGAGAGCCCATGGGCAGATCCTTCAGGTCAAGGCGCGGCAGTTTCTGCCGCTGCACCGTGGGGTCGGGCTTGGGGACAGCGGCCAGCAGAGCGTCGGTATAGGGGTGGCGCGGGGCATTGAGGACATCGCGCCGGGGGCCCATTTCGACAATGCGCCCCTGGCGCATGACGGCAACACGATGCGCCATTTCCTCGACCACGGCCATGTCGTGGCTGATGAACAGATAGGCCAGCCCCATGGATTGCTGCAACTCCAGCATCAACTCCAGCACCTGCGCCTGCACCGAGACATCGAGCGCCGAGGTCGGTTC
>PXES01000085.1 GCA_003564655.1 Paracoccaceae bacterium | reverse complement strand
GCCCGGCCTATCGCCGGCGCAACACCTCGCTGGTATACAGCACCAGCGCCGCCCAGATCAGCGGAAAGGCCACCAGCCGACCCAGACCCATTTCCTCGCCAAAGACGAAAACGGCGATCAGGAAGATGAAGCTGGGCGCGATGTATTGCATCAAGGCGATGGTGGACAGGGTCAACCCCTTGGCGCCATTGGCATAAAGCATCAGCGGCACGGCAGTGACCACCCCGCAGCCCAGCAGCAGCGCGACATCCATCGCCCCGGCACTGGCGAAATGCAGCCCGCCCTGCAGGTGCAGCCAGACCGCCAGGCCCAGCGCAAAGGGCATCAGGATCAGCACCTCCAGCGTGAAGCCCTGGTTCGGCCCCACCGGCAGCGCGCGCTTGAACAGCGCATAGAACCCCCAGGTTACGGTCATGGTCAGCGCCAGTATCGGCAGCCGCCCGGCCTCGATGGTCAGCACCGCCACGGCGATGGCGGCCAGCCCCACCGCCAGCCACTGCCGCAGGCTCAGTCGCTCGCCCAGAAAGAGTGCGCCCAGCAGGATGGAAAACAGCGGGTTGATGTAATAGCCCAGCGCCGCCTCCACCGCCTGGCCGCTCTGGATGGACCAGAAATACGCCCCCCAGTTGACCGAGACCAGCGCCGCGGTGACCGCGGCCATGCCGATCACCCGCGGCGCCCGGAACGCGGCGCGCAGATCGGCCGTGCGGCCCAGCACGAACAGGATCGCCAGCGCCACCGGCACCGACCAGACGATGCGATGGGCCAGCACCTCCAGCACCGGCACATGCTCCAGCGCCTTCAGGTACAGCGGCAGCGCACCCCAGATGGTGTAGGCCGACAGCGCGAACAGAAAACCCCGCCGCGTGTCGCCCGCGCTCATCGGCGACAGCGCCGAGGGGGCAGGTTTGGGGGCTGCGGGCGGTGCTGGCCGGTCGCTCATGGTGCCGCCAGCCCGGCCACGCAGGCCATGAAATCCTCGCCGCGTTTCTCGAAATCCGGGTACTGGTCAAAGCTTGCCGCCGCAGGCGCCAGCAGCACCACCTCGCCCGGCTGCGCCTCGGCCGCGGCGCGGGAAACGGCCGTGGCCATGGTCTCGCAGATCTCATGCGGGGTGTTGCCCAGTTGCAGCGCGAAGGCGCGCGCGGAATGGCCGATCAGATAGGCCTTGGCGACGCCACCCAGATGCGGGGCCAGCGCGGCGATGCCGCCATCCTTGCCCAGCCCGCCGGCGATCCAGCGGATGCCGGTGAAAGCCTGCAGCGCCCTGGCCGCGCTTTCCACATTCGTGGCCTTGGAGTCGTTGACAAAACGCACGCCGCCGATCTCGGTCACCAGCTGGCTGCGATGGGGCAGGCCGGCAAAGCTGGCCAGAGCCGCCTCGATCAGCCGCGGCGCCAGGCCCAGCGCGCGGCACGCGGCCCAGGCGGCGCAGGCGTTCTGGTGGTTATGCGCGCCGGGCAGGCCAGGCATGGCGCGCAGATCGACCGCGGCCACCTGCCGCCCGCCCTGCCATTCCGCCAGAAACCCCTTGCGCGCAAAGACCGACCATCCCGCGCCTTGCAGCTTTTGCCCCGCCGACACGCGGATCACCCGCCGGTCGCCCGGCCCCTCGCCCGTCTGCATGGCAAGGAACTGCCCTTCGGGCTCATCCACACCGATCACCGCGCGGTCCGGCCCGCCCTCGGCAAAGAGGCGCCGCTTGGCCGCGAAATAGCCGCCCATGCCGCCGTGGCGGTCAAGGGGATCAGGGCTCAGGTTGGTGAAGACCGCCACATCCGGGGTCAGGGCGCGCGCCAGATCGGTCTGGTAGCTGGACAGTTCCAGCACCACCACCGCCCCCTCGCCCGGCGGGTCGATGGACAGCACACCGCGCCCGATATTGCCCGCCATCTGCACCGGCACACCGGCGTGGCGCAGGATATGGGCGATCAGCGCGGTGGTGGTGGATTTCCCGTTCGACCCGGTGACGGCCACCACGCGGGGCGGCTGGTCCATCGCCTCCCACCCTGCGCGGCCCAGCGAGCGGAAGAAGAGGCCGATATCGTTGTCCACCGGCACGCCGGCAGCGCAGGCGGCGGCGATGACGGCATGCGGCGCGGGGGAAAGATGCGCGATGCCGGGCGAGACGATCAGCGCCGCCAGCCCGTCCAGCGCACCCGGCCGGGTCAGATCGACGGGGGCGAACCCTGCGCCCTCGGCCCCGGCGCGGGCCTCGGCGCTGTCGTCCCAGGGCACGGGGTCGGCCCCGCCCGCGCGCAATGCCGCGCAGGTGGCCAGGCCCGAACGGCCAAGCCCCAGAACTCCGACGCGGGCACCGGCAAATCCCTGAACGGCAATCATTCCGGCACCCCTCCCGTGACCCGTTGCGCGCCAAAGGCTAGTGCAGATCACGGGCAAGGTGAAGGGCTGCTCGGGGT
Organism: Paracoccaceae bacterium; assembly: GCA_003564655.1. Classification (GTDB taxonomy): domain Bacteria; phylum Pseudomonadota; class Alphaproteobacteria; order Rhodobacterales; family Rhodobacteraceae; genus Roseinatronobacter. Next base: position 1,475 of record PXES01000085.1, on the reverse strand, counting down.
CTGTTTCAGGCGCTCGGCGTGGCGGGCGCTGCCCCGTCGCCCCCCTTGAGCAAGTCGGGCATCATGAGGGGGCATGCTGGACATACAAAAGGCCCCCGCCGACGGGCGAGAGCCTTTTGTGTAGTCGAAATGGCGCGGTTGACGGGGCTCGAACCCGCGACCCCCGGCGTGACAGGCCGGTACTCTAACCAACTGAGCTACAACCGCGTGAGGGGTCGTCTAAGCAATGCGGGCGGGGCCGTCAATCCCCGGATTTGCTCTCGCCCATCGTTTTTCCCGCGCCGCCCGCCCGAAGCCAGCCGCCCGGTCCGGGCGGCTGGCTTGCGCCGATGCCGGGCAGCGGCTATCTAACGCGCTGATCCCGAACCGTGACACCAGAGGCATCATGCGCGCAGAGATTCAGGCCACCGCCGAGGCGATCCGCAAATCGCTGGCCCTGCTGGCGCAGCGCATGGACCGCGAGACCGCGGACCACCGGCTGGAAGAATTCAACGCGATGATCGAGGATCCGGACCTGTGGAACGACCCCGAGCGCGCGCAGAAACTCATGCGCGAGCGCCAGCAACTGATCGACGCGCTGGGCGCGCATGACGGGATCAAGACGGAACTGGCCGACAATCTGGAACTGATCGAGATGGGCGAGGCCGAGGGCGACGCCGAGATCGTGGCCGAGGCCGAGGACGCACTGCGCGCGCTGAAGACCCGCGCGGCGGAAAAGGAGCTGGAGGCGCTGCTGGATGGCGAGGCAGATGCCAACGACACCTATCTGGAGATCAACGCCGGCGCGGGCGGGACGGAAAGCTGCGACTGGGCCTCGATGCTGGCGCGGATGTATGTGCGCTGGGCGGAGAAGAAGGGCTACAAGGTTGAGATGACCGCCGAAAGCGCGGGCGAGGAAGCGGGCATCCGGTCGGCGACCTATCGCGTTTCGGGCCATAACGCCTATGGCTGGCTGAAGTCGGAATCCGGTGTGCACCGGCTGGTACGCATCTCGCCCTACGACAGCGCGGCGCGGCGGCACACCAGCTTTTCCTCGGTCTGGGTCTATCCGGTGGTCGATGACAATATCGAGATCACGGTGCCGGACAATGAGATCCGGATCGATACCTATCGGTCCTCCGGCGCGGGCGGGCAGCATGTGAACACCACCGATTCGGCCGTACGGATCACGCATCTGCCCACCGGCATCGTGGTGACCTCCAGCCAGAAATCGCAGCATCAGAACCGCGCGATCGCCATGCAGGCGCTGAAATCGCGCCTCTATGAACTGGAACTGCGCAAACGGACCGAGGCGATCGAGGCGCAGCACGAGGCCAAGGGCGATGCCGGCTGGGGCAACCAGATCCGATCTTACGTCCTGCAGCCTTACCAGATGGTCAAGGATCTGCGCACGGGGCACGAGACATCGGATACCCAAGGGGTGCTGGACGGCGACCTGGACGGGCTGATGGCCGCGACACTGGCCCTTGATGTGG
>PXES01000038.1 GCA_003564655.1 Paracoccaceae bacterium | reverse complement strand
GGTGCTTTCTTCTTTCAAGCTTAATCCGAAACCCTTCCATAACTTCATCGGAAAGATCGACCACAAGCTCGTCTGGTGTGTCCTTCTTGATGGTCCGGTACAACTCTCGCTGTCTCTTGATCTTGATAATGACCGGTGGTGGAACCGCGGTTACTTCTACGGTAACCGACGTATCGGTTTTCTTTGGCCCGATCTCGTCAGTTGTGACCCTGAAGTTCTGTTGAAGCTCATCATCAAGAATGGCCTGGTTTTCGGCGGAAAGGTAGATGCGTCCGGTCTCCTGATTTGGGCCGATCGCTCGCAGGCACCGCATGGTCGATTGCAGCACGAAAATCCGAGACGTAGGCTTTCGGTAAAGAGCGACGCCAAACAAAGACCTACAGTTCCAGCCTTCGCCGCCTTTGCCAACAAGCAGGATAAATTGTTTGTTTGATCCCTCGGTGTCCAGCTGGTGGAATTCCCTGATTTCCTGCGGGCTGGCGTCCCCTACGTTCACAAGGATCTTTTCAGTGGATACCCCCAAGCTGGCCAGAACCTCCTCAATCGCAGGGCGCAACTCGTTCCGCAACTCGTCGATTGTTGATGCAAACAGTGCGAGCTTGGGCAGCATCCCCTCGTAACGGGCTTCGCCCACGTGGGTCCAAAAGTCGGTGATGACTTCCCGGACAAAATCACTCGATTTGATTTTGCCCTTGTATGAGAAGAAGTCCGGCTGTTTCAGATACTTGTTCTCAATCGCAGGTTTCAGGCCGTAGGCATAGACCACCTCTGGCATGATCCTGTCTTTGACATATGGCGTCCCTGTGAAGTTGTAACAGGCCACCACACTGCTTTTTCTGGCCTCCAGCGCCTTTGCAAGTTCGTCAATCGTGGTTCGAAGGGCGGAGGGCTGTGTCGCTTGTCCTAGGTCCTTTTCCAGCGATGTGCCCATCGAATGGTGGGCCTCATCGACATAGATGCCCAGTTGGGGCAATCGGGCAATTCGTTGAAAGCGGGCGTTTACAGCCAGATCTGCGTCTGTTTCCGGGGCATCCTCACCCAGCATTTCATACAGGTCGCCATAAACCTCTGACAGGGTTCCCTTCTTCTCTGCGAAAAGCTTGTCGGTGGCTGTTGGCTGTGCGGACCTGCGCTTCAGGATGATCTTCTGGGTGTTCGAAATGATGATATTGAAGGACGATCCATCCTGTGCGCCGATGGTCGATGCGGTGTCATCCAAAAAGTGGAACTTCAGATTGGTGCGCAGGAAATTCGCATATTCCGGGGGGACGACCAGCGAGAGGTCGAAGGTCTGGATTTCCTTGAGAGACTGCAGCACCGTTTTGTCCGGCGCAAAAACCAGGGCGTTCCTGCAGTATTTGGTGTCTTTCCCGAACTTGTTCGCCAGAAGGAACTCGTAGAAGATGGAGGTGGCCATGAGAATGGTTTTCCCCAAGCCCATGGTCAGAGCAAAGATGTAATTCGGATAATTCCGGGCCCGCTCGCTCATCTTGGCGAACAGGGCGTTGTACTGGTCCTCGCCGACCATCTCTTCGAAGCCCAGCAGCAAGCCCTGACCGGTCTTCGAGGCATCTGCCTTCACCAAACCCTCGAAGATGCCCTCGCCCTTGGCCCATTCCTTGAACAGCTGATGCACATGGCGGTTTTCCCCGAATTCCTTCAGGAAGACATACATCTCAAGGGCTTCGAACTGGGGGCGGCGCAGGTAGGCATCCGTCCGCAGGTCCGGGTCGTTGAAATCCAGCAGATGCTTTGACAACTTGCGATAATTCTGGCGCACCCGCCCTTTGTTGGTCTGAACGAAATGATACAGGGCGTTGAAGAACGCGAAGTCCTGGCTGATCTTCTTCTTAGCCATTTTCGATTTCGCCTTCCCAGGATTCTGACAGAAGGTCGGTGATCTTGACGCGAATGGTCGATGCGTCTTTTGGGATCGGATAGCGGCCTTTGACCAGCGCTTCCTTCTCTGGGGCATCGATAAGCTCGGGGCTCAGCACGGCCCCGTCGTAATTCCAGTCCACCTTGATCGTTTCGACCAGTTGCCGCCAGTCTTCTACCGCGTCGGTGTCCATGGACAGTTTCTGCAACAGGTTCAGGGGGTAGAAACCGGCGATTTCAAGGTGGCCATCCCTGATCACCAGCTTGGCGTCGGATTGGCGTTTGAAATGCAGGTTTGCCTTGTCGCGGATCAGGTCAACCACCTCGACTTCGATATTGAAGGGCTTGGCGGCCTTGACCAGTTCGGGGCCAAGATCGGGTTCATGGCCCATGCAGACCAGCATGATCCGGTCCACCACCTTTGACGGGGCTTCTGTCCGGCGGCGTTCATAGGCCTTGAAGTCCATCCCGTTGATGACCTCGTTCAGGTCCTGACGGGTGGCGATCCGGTTGACCGGCATGATCTTGACAAGGAACTGATCCCGCTGGCCATCGAAGACGCTGCTTGTGGGCAGGGGTTGCAGCTCCATGGCTTCCTTGATCAGTTCCTTGGCTTCAACCGGGTTGCGGAAGATGTCGTAGTTGTTGACGTTATAGACTTCGAAGCCTGCATAAACCTGACGACCAACACCGCTATCTAATTGGGCATCGGCTAAAATCTCAGATCGAACAAGGTTGAGGCGCTTGGTGGTGGTTTCTACTGAACCCGAATTAATATCTGCACCAATAAACCTCCGACCAAGCTTCATCGCACATGCTTGCGTCGTTCCTGAACCCATGAAGCAATCAAAGACCAAATCGCCTTCATCCGAAAAGGCGTCAATGACTCTGTTTAACAATGTCTCAGGTTTCTGTGTTGGATAACCAGTTGACTCAGATGAGTACCCAAGGGCGTTGCCTGGAATATCGACCCAGTAGTCAGGCCGCTGCTTTCCCTGGCTTTCTCGTTCCCTCAAGAAATATTTTTCGCGAATGCCATTCTCGGAAAACGCCAGTCTGCCTTCTTCTTCTGCTTGGCGCATCCGCGCTTCTGAGAATCTCCATCCATTTGAGGGTGGCTCCCAGACTTTTCCGTTCCGATCTTCATATCGATACCGCAAGTTAGGGCGATAGGCAGGATTGATGATCGGTTGAGTATTGTAGGGCCCTCGACCATCGCCGTCATCCTTGTTGTAAGACGCTTTGTCTTCATCGCTCAAAGGCTGTGTTGGCCGATTGAATCGGTAGTGGTCAGACTTTGAATACCATGTCAGTCGATCTGTATTTGTTGGAAGAACTTTGCTTCCTGGTTTACCAGCAGTAGTCCGCGCCCAAACAATTTCATTGCGAAAAAGTGAAGGAGAAAAAACTTCATTCAGCAGCATCCTCACGATGGGACTCGATTGGGGATTGCAATGGACGATCAGGTTTCCGTGTTCTGCCAATAGCTCTCTGCAAAGCACAAAGCGATCCAATAGAAACTGGCAAAATGCGTCGTTCACCCAGAGATCACTATATTGCTTCTCTTCAAAGAACGCCTGATCGCCAACGACCTTTGACTTTCCTTTGAGCCTAACTGATTTCGAATAGCTGACCCCAGTGTCGAACGGTGGGTCGATGTAGATAAGGTCCACACCATTTCGGTAGTCCCGCAGCATGTGTGACATTACCTGAAGGTTATCCCCCCAAAAAATCTTATTCCACCAGCCTTGGGTCGGGTCGCCATATTGTTCTTTTCTTTGTGCTGGGTAGTACTGAGTCGAATTGAACGCACGTTTGCCCGTCCATCGAAGCTCAGGAAAACCTCTAACTGGCTGGAGATCAAAATCGAACGTCTCAAACGTTTCCTGCTTATCCGCCATGCCCAAATTCTCCTACACTTTACAGAACGTCATATCGCAGAACGCCCGAAAGTCACAGTTTTTGCAGAGCCGTTCTGGCCGCTCTGATATGCCATAATCCTTCTGGACGATCCGGGTGATGACCTGATCCACTTTGGC
>PXES01000037.1 GCA_003564655.1 Paracoccaceae bacterium | reverse complement strand
GATGTGCCGCGCTCGCACAGCAGGATGTTCTCATTCCCGGTCGAGGCGATCTTGGCGGCGACATTGGCCATGTCCCAGGGTGCGAGAAACTGGCCTTTCTTGACATTGATCGCGCGCCCCGTCGCGCCTGCGGCCAGCAGCAGGTCGGTCTGGCGGCACAGGAAGGCGGGGATCTGCAGCACATCGCAGACCTGGGCCACCGGGGCGCATTGGGCGGCGTCATGCACATCGGTCAGCACCGGCACGCCGAATTCGGCGCGGATGCGGCCCAGAATATCAAGCCCCTCGTCCATGCCCAGCCCGCGGGTGGAGCCCAGCGATGAGCGGTTGGCCTTGTCGTAACTCGCCTTGAAAATGAAGCGCGTGCCCGTCGGCGCGCAGGCCTCGGCGATGCGTTCGGCGAGCATGCGCGCATGACCCAGGCTTTCGAGCTGGCAGGGCCCAGCGATGAGCACGAAGGGGCGGCCCCCGCCGATCTCGATCTCGCCGATGGTAACGGTGCGGGTCATGACAGGTCCTTCAATGCAGCCTCCATGCGGGGGATGTCTTCGGGGTTTTTGAGCTCCCAGAAGACGCGGCCGCGGGCGTCCATCTCGACACAGCGGATCTTGCGGCCATGTTCGAGAAAGCGCAGCTGCTCAAGACCTTCGAGCGCCTCGAGCCGGCCTTCGGGAAGCGCGGCATAGGCGGCAAGCGCGGGTTTGCGATAGGCGTAGATGCCGACATGGTGCCAGACCGGGATTTCGGCGCCAAGTTTTGCCGGATCAAGCCAAGGCAGCAATTCCTTCGAGAAATAGAGCGCCCTGTGCTGCGCGTCGAAGACGGCGGTGGTCGCGCCCACGCGACCCTGCCGGCGGTCTTCGCGCAGATGGGCATAGGTGGTCGGATCGCAGCGCAGGACCGGGGTGGCCATGTCGATTTCAGGCCCGGCCGCCTGCATTGCCGCGATCAGCGCCTCAATGAACCAGGGCGGGGTCAGGGGCGCGTCGCCCTGCAGGTTGACGATGATCTCGGCCTCGAGCGCGGCTGCGGCCTCGGCGCAGCGCTCGGTCCCGTTGCGGCACTTGGGCGAGGTCATGATCACCGAGGCGCCGAAGCCCTGGGCCGCGTCCCGGATGCGGTCGTCATCGGTCAGCACATGGGTCACGTGCTCGCCCGGGACAGCGCACGCGGCCTCCCATGTGAGCCGCAAGAGGCTCTTGCGCTGCCCGTCGGGCAAGGTGAGTTCGGCCAGCGGCTTGCCGGGAAAGCGCGTCGATTGATAGCGCGCGGGGATCAGGATCGCGACACTCATGCGACGCCTGCCCGCAGAAGATCATGCATATGAAGGATGCCCACGGGCTGGCGCCCCTCGTCGATGACCAGCAGGACCGTAATCTTGGCCTCGTTCATGAGCGCCATGGCCTCGGCGGCGAGGGTGTCCGGGCCCACGGTCTTCGGGTTGCGCGAGGCGAAAGTGCCGGCCGTGCCCTCCATCAGGCGGGTGATGTTGCGGCGCAAATCGCCATCCGTGACGATCCCGTGCAGCGTGCCGTCCTCTGCGGTCACGACCGCCACGCCGAACCCACCCGAGGTCATCGCGAGCAGCACATCGGGCATGGCCGTGTCGCGCGCAACCAGCGGCAGGGCGTCTGCGCCATGCATCAGCTGGCCCACGCGGCTCAATTGCGCGCCCAGCTTGCCGCCCGGGTGAAAGACGCTGAAATCCTCTGGCCGGAAGCCGCGCGCATTCATCAGCGCGACGGCCAGCGCATCGCCCAGGGCCATGGTCAGGACAGTCGAGGTGGTGGGCGCCATGCCGATCGCGCAGACTTCGGGCGCATCGGGCAGCAGGAGTTTCAGATCGGCCGCGCGCATCAGCGTGCTGTCGATGCGGCGCGAGATCCCGATCAGCGGGATCGCGAAGCGCCGCGCATAGGCGACCATGTCGCCCAGCTCAGCCGATTCGCCGGAATTCGAGATCAGGATGCAGATATCCCCCCGCGTGATCATGCCCAGATCGCCATGGCTGGCCTCGGAGGGGTGGACAAACAGCGCGGGCGTCCCGGTCGAGGCGAGGGTGGCCGCGATCTTGCGCCCGACATGGCCCGATTTGCCCACACCAGAGACGATCACACGTCCGGTGGCGGCCATGATCGTTTCGACAGCCGGGCCGAAATCCGCAGGGATTGCGCCGGCGAATTGATCGAGCGCCTTGGCCTCGAGTTCGAACACCTTGCGTGCCTGCTGGATATGCGTGGCATGCAGGTCGGTCGGGGAGGTTTCAAGCGGGGAGAGGGGCATGTCGGAATGTCTTTCTCGCGCTGGGGCGCGCGCGTCTGGAAATCTCAGGGTCAAATCATGTGATCGTCAGGCGACATCGGCCAGGGAAGCGATGCGGCGGAATTCCGGGCTTGTCTCCATCAACTCGTCCCAAGGGCCGAGGCCCACGAGACGGCCGTGATCGAGCACGATGATCCGGTCACAGCCGCGCACGGTGCTGAGCCTGTGCGCGATCATCAGGACCGTCTTGTCGCCCGGCAGGGCATCGATCGCGGCCATCACCTCACGCTCGGTCATGTTGTCGAGCGCGCTTGTGGCCTCGTCAAAGACGATCAGATCGGCATCATGATAGAGCGCCCGGGCAATGCCCACGCGCTGGCGCTGCCCGCCGGAAAGCCGCACGCCGCGCTCGCCCACTGTGGTCTTGTAGCCCTGTGGCAGCTCTTTGCGGATGAATGTGTCGATCTGCGCGATCCGGGCGGCGCGGTAGACGCGGTCGAGGTCGATTTCCTTCGGGGGCACGCCGAGGGCGATGTTTTCGGCGAGGTCCGCATCGGTCAGGAAGATCTCCTGGGGCACATAGCCCACGCTTTGTTGCCAGGCGCGGATAGTGCTGCTGTCAAGCGGGGTGTCATCGACGAGGATCTGGCCCGCGCGCGGCTCCAGCAGGCCGAGGATCAGATCCGCGAGCGTCGTCTTGCCGGCGCCGGTGCCGCCCACGATGCCGATCCGCTCGCCCGCGCGGATGGTGAGCGAGATATTCGACACCCCCGCACTGCCGGGCTTCGAGGGGGCAGGGTCGCGGGGCGCTGTGGCGGCGGGGCGCGGCGTCTTGTAGCGGGGGATGATCAGTGCGGCGCTGAAGGGGGGCGCGGCGTCGGCCTGCGGGTAGCGATAGCTGACATTGCGAAACTCGAGCGCCGCTTTCAGCCCCAGCCCATCCGGCTGATGCCGCGGCAGGCTGGTCTGCGGGCCGCTCCCGTAAAGGTCGTCATGCACCATTTCAAGCGCCGCGCGGCCCGTCTGGATCGTGGTGGCCGCGCCATAGAGCTTGTTCAGCTCCGGCATCAGGCGCTGGCCGGCAAGCGCGAACACCCCCAGAAGCGGCAGGATCACCCCAAGCGCGGTGCCTTCAGCGAAGGCGACCGGGTCGAGCAGCACCAGGCAGAGCGCGATCACCCCGCCAAAGACCAGCGCCTGGATGGCCAGCGTCGGGATCTGCTTCAGAAGGCTTGCGCGGATCCGGGAGTTCGCCATGCGCTGCGAGGGCTTGCGGAAGCGTTCCACATAGCTGTGCTCGCGCCCCAAAAGCTTGATGTCCTTGACCCCCCCCAGCGCTTCGGTGGCGATGCGGTAGCGCTCGGTATTGGCGTCGGCGCGTGTTTTGCCAAGCGTGCGCAACCGGGCACGGGTGAGCGTGTAGATCATCCCATAGATGCCGCCGACGGTAACAAAGGCGACAAGCGTCACCACAGGCTGAACCCAGAGCAGGAAGCCCACGACCGCCAGTATCGAGAGCAGCGCCGCCACAAAATCGGCGGAGGGCTTGATGAACTCATTCACCGCCATCTGCGCTTCCGAGAGCACCCGCGTGCCCATGTCCCCCGAGTGGTGGTCGAGGAAATACTCATAGGGCTGGCCCAGATAGCGCGCCATCAACCGGCT
>PXES01000213.1 GCA_003564655.1 Paracoccaceae bacterium | reverse complement strand
CGGTCCGAGGAGATGGAGCGGTTCCAGCAATTCTCGACGCCCTTGCCCATGGGGCTCGCGGCACTGGCTGCCGCACAGATCACTGCGCACGATCTGGTGCTGGAGCCATCGGCTGGGACGGGCCTTCTGGCGGTCCTCGCGGAAATCGCGGGCGGCAGTCTCGCGCTGAACGAGTTGGCAGACACCCGAACTGACCTCCTGCGGCTTCTGTTTCCGGGGCGCCCCGTCACGCAGTTTGATGCCGCACAGATCGATGATCATCTGGACGCAGGCCTGCGCCCCAGCGTCATCCTGATGAACCCGCCCTTCAAGGCCATGGCCAATGTCGATGCCCGCAGCACAGACGCGACGGCACGACATTTGCGCTCGGCGCTTGCGCGGTTGGCCCCCGGCGGTCGGCTCGTGGCCATCACCGGCGCCAGTTTCGCGCCTGATGCGCCCGCCTGGGCCGAGACCTTCGCTCGCCTGACCGAGTCCGCGCATCTGGTCTTTACGGGTGCTGTGTCGGGTGCGGCCTTCGCCAAACACGGCACCAGCTTCGAGACGCGTATTTCGGTCTTCGATAAATGCCGAGGCGGTGAGCGGGGCGGCATCACAGCTGATCTGGCGCGCCAGACATCACCTGATGTTGCCAGCCTGCTGTCGCTGATCACCACCCATGTCCCCCCGCGCCTCGAGTTGGAGCAGGTCGCATCAGCAGGGCAGGGCCCCTCTTCCCCCTTCCCGGGAAATCCTGCCCGCACCACGCGCGCAGGCATCGGCACAATGCGCGCGACCCCTGCGGCCCAAACCCAGCAGTCCAGTGCACAAATCGAGGCTGCCGACCTCGCTTACAGCCTGCGCGATGCAACCGAGGACGATACCAGCGCGCGCCTTTCCGACGCGATCTACGAGACCTTCCGCCTTCAGGCGATCGACATCTCCGGCGCGGCACCGCATCCGACCAAGCTGGTGCAATCTGCCGCCATGGCCTCGGTCGCGCCCCCGAAACCGACCTATCGCCCCAAGCTGCCCGCTGCCGTCAAGTGCTGTGGCCTGCTGTCGGACGCGCAGCTCGAGACCGTGATCTATGCGGGCGAGGCACATAGCGCCTATCTCGCGGGGTTTTGGACCGTCGACGAAACCGGTGACATGGTCGCAGCCGCGCCCGATGATGCCCCTGACGCCGTCCGCTTCCGCCGTGGCTTCTTCCTTGGCGATGGCACCGGTGCGGGCAAGGGCCGCCAGTCGGCCGGAATTGTTCTGGACAACTGGGCGCAGGGACGGCGCAAAGCGCTCTGGATCTCAAAGAGCGACAAGCTGCTGGAGGATGCGCAGCGCGACTGGTCCGCACTTGGGCAGGAGCGGCTGCTGGTCACGCCGCTCTCGCGCTTTGCCCAAGGCAAAGACATTCCGCTGAGCGAGGGCATCCTGTTCACCACCTATGCCACGCTGCGCTCCGAGGAGCGGGGGGCAAAAAGGTCCCGCGTCGACCAGATCGTCGATTGGCTGGGGGCGGATTTCGACGGGGTGATCCTGTTCGATGAAAGCCATGCCATGGCGAATGCTGCAGGAAGCAAGGGCGAGCGCGGCGATGTCACGGCCTCGCAGCAGGGAAGGGCGGGCCTGCGCTTGCAGCACAAGCTGCCCAATGCCCGCGTGGTCTATGTCTCGGCCACGGGCGCGACCTCTGTGCACAACCTCGCCTATGCGCAGCGTCTCGGTCTCTGGGGCGGGGACGACTTTCCTTTTGCCACTCGCGGCGAGTTCGTTCAGGCCATTGAGGCGGGCGGCGTCGCCGCGATGGAGGTCCTGGCCCGCGATCTGCGCTCGCTTGGCCTCTACACCGCCCGGTCGCTTTCCTATGACGGCGTCGAATACGAGATGCTCGAGCACGCGCTGACACATGAGCAGCGCGGCATCTATGATGCCTATGCCGGGGCCTTCGCCATCATCCACAACAACCTCGCCGCCGCGATGGAAGCCGCCAACATCACTGGCCCGGCCAGTTCGACAGGCTCCGGCGGCACGCTGAACCGCCAGGCCAAATCCGCTGCCCGCTCGGCCTTTGAATCCGCCAAGCAGCGCTTCTTCGGCCATCTGCTCACCTCGATGAAAACCCCCACCCTGATCGCCGCCATCGACGCTGATCTCACCGCAGGCCATGCGGCTGTCATCCAGATCGTCTCGACAGGTGAGGCGCTGATGGAACGCCGCCTGTCGGAGATCCCGACCGAGGAGTGGAACGACATCCGCGTCGACATCACGCCGCGCGAGTATGTCTTGGACTACCTCGCCCATTCCTTCCCGGTGCAGCTCTATGAGCCCTTCACTGACAGCGAAGGCAACCTCTCCTCGCGCCCCGTCACGCGCGACGGCCAGCCGGTGGAATGTCGCGAAGCTGCGCGCAGGCGCGACGCGCTGATCGAGCATCTGGCCTCGCTGCCGCCTGTGCCCGGGGCGCTGGACCAGATCGTCCAGCGCTTCGGCACCGACCTGGTGGCCGAGGTCACGGGCCGCTCGCGCCGGATCGTGCGTAAGGGCGAGGGTCATTTGGCGCGGCTCGTCGTCGAAAGCCGGGCGGGGTCTGCCAATCTCGCGGAAACCGCCGCCTTCATGGATGACCAAAAGCGCATCCTGATCTTCTCGGATGCCGGCGGCACGGGGCGCAGCTATCACGCCGATCTTGGTGCCAAGAACCAGCGCCTGCGGGTCCACTACCTTCTGGAACCGGGCTGGAAGGCCGATGCCGCCATCCAGGGCCTCGGGCGCACCAACCGCACCAACCAGGCGCAGCCGCCGCTCTTCCGCCCCGTTGCCACCGATGTGAAAGCAGAAAAGCGCTTCCTCTCGACCATCGCCCGCCGCCTCGACACGCTCGGGGCGATCACGCGCGGTCAGCGTCAGACCGGTGGGCAGGGGCTGTTCCGGCCCGAGGACAATCTCGAGTCCCCCTATGCCCGCGACGCCCTGCGCCAGCTTTACCGCCGCCTCTATCGCGGTGATGTTGCGGGCTGCTCGCTCGGGGCGTTTGAGGATGCGACCGGCCTCAGCCTGACTGATGACAACGGTCTGAAGGACGATTTGCCCCCGATCACGACTTTCCTCAATCGCCTGCTGGCGCTCACAATCGACATGCAGGCTGTCCTCTTCGCGGCCTTCGAGGAGCTTCTCGACCAGCGCATCGAGGGCGCTATCGCCGCCGGGGTCTACGACCTCGGGCTCGAGACGCTGCGCGCCGAGAGCTTCCGGGTGACGGATGCACGGGTGATCTATACGCACCCCGGCTCCGGCGCGGAAACCCAGCTTCTGACCATCGCGCAAAAGCAGCGCAACACGCCGCTGTCGCTTGCGGATGCGCTCGACTGGCTGGACGACCCGAAGGCGCGGCTTCTGGTCAACAGCCGTTCGGGGCGTGCGGCAGTTCAGGTGCCCGCCACCAGCCTGATGCTGGATGACGGCACGATTCAACCGCGCCTGCGGCTGATACGCCCGACTGAGGCCAGCACGGTGCCCGCCAAGATCATGGAGGACACCCATTGGCTTGAGGCAGATCGGGCGGCCTTCACTGAGGCCTGGACCACGGAACTGGCTGAGGTGCCGGAGTTCACGGAAACCACGCTGCACATCGTGGCGGGGCTCTTGCTGCCGATCTGGAAGCAACTCCCCCAAGATGAAACCCGCGTCTACCGGCTGCAAACCGACGATGGCCAACGCATCATCGGCCGCCGGGTTTCGCCCGCTTGGGTCGCCACGACGCTTGCGGGCGATGCGCCGACACTCACGGCCGCGCAGGTCCATGCCCTCATTCTGGAGGGCAAAACGGTCGTGCGCTTGGCCGAGGGGATGGAGTTGCACCGGTCCCGTGTCATGGGCGTCAACCGGATCGAGCTGTCGGGGTTTTCTGAGGCGGCCAAGGATCGGCTCAAGGCCGATGGCTTTTTCTCG
>PXES01000170.1 GCA_003564655.1 Paracoccaceae bacterium | reverse complement strand
TGCCCACGCGCGAGCGGTGTCTGCGCTTCTAGGTCGATCACGTCTTCCAGTTCATTTTCCGCGCAGGTCATGTCACGCGATTTGCGGTGTCGCAGTGGGGGCGGACTTGATCAGCTCATCCACCGCCTTCAGGCTCTCCAGTAGCCCCGGCATCTGCTCCAGCGGGACCATGTTCGGCCCGTCCGAGGGGGCGCGGTCGGGGGCCTCATGCGTCTCGATGAACAGCCCCGCACATCCCACGGCAAGCGCTGCGCGCGCAAGCGTCGGGACGAATTCGCGCTGTCCGCCCGAACTGCCGCCCTGCCCGCCGGGTTGTTGCACCGAATGGGTGGCATCGAAGATCACCGGATAGCCGGTCTGCGCCATGATCGGCAGGCCGCGGAAATCCGACACCAGCGTGTTGTAGCCGAAAGAGGTGCCGCGCTCGCACAGCATGATCTGCCTGTTGCCGGTCGAGGCGACCTTTTCGGCCACATGCACCATGTCCCAGGGCGCAAGGAACTGCCCCTTCTTGATGTTCAGCGCCCGCCCGGTTGCGCCTGCGGCCAGCAGCAGGTCGGTCTGGCGGCACAGGAAGGCCGGGATCTGCAGGATATCGCAGACCTCGGCGGCGGGGGCGCAATGGCCGGGCTCGTGCACATCGGTCAGCACGGGGCAGCCGAATTCGTCGCGGATGCGGCCCAGCACCGCGAGCCCTTTCTCCATCCCCAGCCCCCGCTGCCCCGTGAGGCTGGAGCGGTTGGCCTTGTCGTAGCTGGCCTTGAAGACGAAGGGGATGCCCAGCCGCGCGCAGGTCTCGGCCAGTGACCCGGCGATCAGCAGGGCATGGTCGAGCGACTCCATCTGGCATGGCCCCGCGATCAGCGCGAAGGGCAGCTCATTGCCGATCTCGATATTCCCGATCCGCACGCTCATGCGATACCCTCCTGCGCCAGAACGGCCTCGATCCGGGGCACATCGGCGGGGTTGTTCAACTCCCAGAACTCGCGCCCGCGCGCCTCGACCTCGACACAGGTGACGGGGATGCCGTGATGCAGGAAGCGCAATTGCTCCAAGCCTTCGAGGTCCTCCAGCGCGCAGGGACCGGCCGACATGTAACGCGACAGGGCCGCGGCCGTGTAGGCATAGACGCCGACATGGTGAAAGGCGGGCACGGTTTCTCCTGCGCCATAGGCGCGGCCCGTGTAGGGCAGCACCTCTTTCGAGAAGTAGAGCGCGCGCCCGGCGACATCCATGACGGCCGTGGTGCCGCCGACCAGCCCGTTGCGCCGGTCCTCGATGAAACGTGCATGGGTCTCGGGCGTCAGGCGCAGCACCGGCGTCGCCGTTTCGGCCCCGTCCTCGACCGCCTGCAACAACGCATCGACGAACCAGGCCGGGGTGAGCGGCGCGTCACCCTGCAGGTTGACGACCACGCGCGGCGCGATGCCAAGGCGCGCGATGGCATCGGCGCAGCGCTCGGTTCCATTGGCGCAGGCGGCGTCAGTCATCACCACCTCGGCGCCGAAACCCTGCGCGGCCTCGGCGATGCGGGTGTCGTCCGTGGCGACATAGACCGCGTCCACGCCCGCCACGCCCTTCGCTGCGCGCCAGCTACGCTCGATCAGGCTGCGACTCTCGCCGGTCGCGCCGGTCAGCCCGACCAGCGGCTTGCCCGGATAGCGGGATGAGGCATGTCGCGCCGGGATCACGATGACGCGGCGCATCTCAGATCACCCCGGCGCGGAGGCAGTCATGCAACCGGATCATGCCGACCACCTTTTCGCCCGCATCTATCACGCACAACGCGTTGACCTTGTTGCCGTTCATCACCGCCACCGCCTCGGAGACCAGCGCCTCGGGGCCGATGGATTTGGGCGTTCGCGTGGCGACATCGCCCGCGCGACGGGCCATCAGCCCGTCCATGTTGCGCCGCAGGTCGCCATCGGTGATGACGCCGGTCAGCCGCCCCTCGGCCACCACGATCGCCACCCCGTAGCCCGTGCCGGTCATGCGCATCAGCACATCCGACATGGGCTGATCCTCTGTGACCAGCGGCAGAGCGTCGCCCGTATACATCAGTTCGCGCACGCGCAGGAACTGCGCACCCAGCTTTCCGCCGGGGTGAAACTGGTGGAACTGCGCCGGGTCGAACCCCTTCTGGCGCATCACCGCCACCGCCAGCGCATCGCCCAGCGCCAGGCTCATCGTGGTCGAGGTGGTGGGCGCCATCCCGATGGCGCAGGCTTCCGCAACATCGGGCAGGACAAGCGCGATATCGGATTTCTGTGCCAGCGTGCTCTCGGCGTTGCTGGACACCGATATCAGGCTCACCCCGAAACGGCGCGTGTAGGAGATCAGGTCGCTCAGCTCTGCCGACTCGCCCGATTTCGAGAGCATCAGCACAGTATCCTGGCGCGTGATCATGCCCAGATCGCCATGGCTCGCCTCGGCG
Organism: Paracoccaceae bacterium; assembly: GCA_003564655.1. Classification (GTDB taxonomy): domain Bacteria; phylum Pseudomonadota; class Alphaproteobacteria; order Rhodobacterales; family Rhodobacteraceae; genus Roseinatronobacter. The sequence goes on along the minus strand of PXES01000170.1, from coordinate 1,506 downwards.
GCATGGACGAAATGCGCGGGCGTGCCGGTCGAGGCGAAGGTCGCGGCGATCTTGCGCCCGATATGGCCAGACTTGCCGATCCCGGCGACGATCAGCCGACCGCGCGTTGCGAGGATCATCTCGACCGCGCGCTGGAAACGGGCGTCAAGCCCATCGGCAAGCAGCCGCAGCGCCTCGGCCTGCGCCAGCAGCACGGCCTGCCCGTCATGCAAGGCCGTCATGTCGGACTGCGGAAGGGGTTGGGTCACGGGATCAGCCCTTTCTGGAGCGCATACAAGCGGGCATCGCGGGCAGCTACAGGAAGCGGGGCTGCAAAGTCAACCTAACCTTGCCGCCTGGCGCGTCTCTGCAGCACAGGGCGATCGAATGCGCGCAGGCGAGGTGACCCGCGCGCCGATCCAAAGGAAGGTTGCGGATAGCCTGTCAGCCGTCCTTTCGGATGGTCGCGTTTTCGGGGTCATAGGGGCTGTCGCAGGTGACCACGGCATCCCACAGTTCGCCAAGCATCCGCACCTTCAGCCGCGTCCCCTCGACCGCCAGATCGGGGCGGACATAGCCCATGCCGATGGATTTGCCGAAGGCCACGGAATAGCCGCCCGAGGTCAGCCGCCCGACCTTGGTGCCATCGAGATACAGCGCCTCGCGCCCCCACGGGTCGGCATCGTCCGGCCCGTCGATGAGCAATGTGCAGCATTTCACCCGGACGCCCGTCGCCTCCATCGCGTCCTTTCCGTGGAAGTCCTTGGACATGTCGATGAAGCGCGGCAGATCAGCCTCGAGCGGGGTGGCATCGCGCCCCAACTCGTTGCCAAAGGCGCGGTAGCTCTTCTCCTGCCGCAGCCAGTTCTGCGCCCGCGCGCCGACGAGCTTCAGGCCCACATCCTCGCCCGCTGCCATGATCTGGTCGAAGAGGTAGTTCTGCATCTCGATGGGGTGGTGCAGCTCCCAGCCCAGCTCGCCCGTATAGGCCACGCGGACCGCGCGCACCGGGCACATGCCCAACTCGATATTGCGCATCGACAGCCACGGAAACCGCTTGTTCGACAGCACGGTTTCGGGCGTGGCATCGCGCACCAGCGGCGCCAGCAGATCGCGCGACTTCGGCCCGGCAATGGCAAACACGCCCCATTGCGTGGTGACATCCTGCACCACGACCCAAGCCTCGGGGACGGCGGCGCACCAGTCCTGGCTATGCTGCATCAGGAAATCATGGTCATAGGCCAGCCACCCCCCGGACGAGATGAGGTAGAACTCCTGCTCGGCCAGCCGGATGATGGTGTATTCGGTTCGCACGGTGCCCGCGCCGGTCAGCGCATAGGTCAGGTTGATCCGCCCCACGCGCGGCAGCTTGTTGCAGGTCATCCAGTCCAGAAACGCCTGCGCCCCCGGCCCGTAGACGCGCTGCTTGGCGAAGGCTGTGGCATCGAGCATCCCCACGCCCTCGCGGATGGCTTTCGCTTCCTCGACCGCGTATTGCCACCAGCCGCCCCGGCGGAAGCTGCGCGC
>PXES01000008.1 GCA_003564655.1 Paracoccaceae bacterium | reverse complement strand
TGGACCATGGCAACCCTGCCTGGTTCTCAAACGATAATACCGCGAGGAGGGAGGAAACGATGGCCGATCTGAAGCTGACGGATGTCGAGAAGGCCTATGGCGAGGTCAAGGTCCTGTCGGACATCAATCTCGATATCCAGCAGGGAGAGCTGATTGTCTTCGTGGGCCCTTCGGGCTGCGGGAAATCGACGCTTCTGCGCATGATCGCGGGGCTGGAAAAGATCACGGGTGGCGAGTTGCAGATCGACGGGATGGTGGTGAATGACATCCCGCCCGCGCAGCGTGGCATCGCGATGGTATTCCAGTCCTACGCGCTTTACCCCCACATGACCGTGCGCGACAACATGGCCTTTGCGCTGAAACTCGCGGGCAAAAGCAAGTCCGAGATCGACGAGGCCGTGAACCGCGCGGCCAATGTGCTGCAGCTTGGCCCCTATCTGGACCGTCTGCCCAAGGCGCTGTCGGGCGGGCAGCGGCAGCGGGTTGCGATCGGGCGGTCCATCGTGCGCGACCCGAAGGTCTATCTCTTCGACGAGCCGCTCTCGAACCTCGACGCGGCACTGCGCGTGGCCACCCGGATCGAGATTGCCAAGCTCAAGGAATCGATGCCCAACTCGACCATGATCTATGTGACGCATGATCAGGTCGAGGCGATGACGCTGGCCACCCGGATCGTCGTGCTGGCGGGCGGCGGCATCGCGCAGGTGGGCTCGCCGCTGGAGCTTTACGAGCGGCCGAACGGCGAGTTCGTGGCGCAGTTCATCGGCTCTCCTGCGATGAACCTGCTGCCGGGCGAGATTACCGGCACGGGCGAGCAGACCACGGTCAAGCTGGCGGGCGGCGGGACCGCCAAGGCCAATATCCCGACCACAGACGCGGATATGGGGCTGAAGGTCAATCTCGGCGTGCGCCCCGAGGATCTGGTCGCCACTGACGATGACGTCTATCTCTACAAGGGCGAGGTCGATCTGGTCGAGGCGCTGGGCGAGTTGACGGTGCTCTATTTCAAGCCCGACTCCGAGGGTGCGGCGCCGGTGCTGGCAAAGCTTGCCGGGATTCACGCCGATCTGAAGGGGCGCAACGTCAAGCTGAACGCGGACCCGTCCAAGATTCACCTGTTCCACAACAAGGTGTCGCTGCTGCACCGCTGAGGCGGCGCGCGGCGCGCTCTCCCGCGCCCCTCGGGGCGCGCGCGCCCCACCCTCCCACCCGCGCGCGCACCCCGAGCGGGTGCGGGAGAGCAGCGCGGGACAGGATGAAGAAAGCCGCCTCCGGATCCGGGGGCGGCTTTTTCACGGTAGCGGAAGCATGGCGCTGACGGTCAGGCGCTGCGAAACTCGCGCATCAGGAAATCGGGCACATGGTCGCCCATGCCGACGACGCCGCCGCGCTGGTCGCGCCGACTGCGCTCGTTGCGGTCGTTGCGCTCGGGGCGTTCGGTGCGGCGGTCGCGCGCCGCGCGCTTCGGCTCTGGTTGCGCTTCGGCAGCGGCAGGCGTTTCCGCGACCTCTGGTACGCGCGGGGCCTCGGTCGCCGCGAGGGCGGGTTTCTCCTCGGGCTTGTCCTCGGGCGCGGCGGACCGCCGTGTGCGGGTCGGTTTGTTCTCGATCTCGGGCGCGGTGCCGCGCGGCAGTTCCTTCTGGATAAGCGCCTCGATCGCGTCGAGGTATTTCTGGTCCGAGGGGGTCATCAGCGAGATCGCCTTGCCCGCCCGGCCGGCGCGACCCGTGCGTCCGATCCGGTGGACGTAATCCTCGGGGTGCGAGGGCAGGTCGAAGTTGAACACATGGCTGACCGAGGGCACATCGAGCCCCCGCGCCGCCACATCCGAGGCGATCAGCAGCCGCAACTCGCCATTACGGAAGCGGTCCAGCGTGCGGGGGCGCACCGACTGGTCGAGATCGCCATGGATCGGCGCCGCGTCGAGCTTGTGCTTGATCAGCGACTTGGCCAGCACATCGACCTCGACCTTGCGGTTGCAGAAGATGATGGCGTTCTCCAGCGCCTCGCCCTCGGCCTCGATGATCGCGCGCAGCGCGTCGCGCTTGGCCTTCGCGGCGGCATCGCGGCGCGTGGGGCTCAGCTGGATCAGTTCCTGCGCGATAGTCTCGGACGCAGTGGCCTGCCGCGCCACCTCGACCCGCACCGGGTTCGACAGGAAGGTGTTGGTCACGCGCTCGATCTCGGGCGCCATGGTGGCCGAATAGAAAAAGGTCTGGCGGGTGAAGGGCGTCAGCCCGAAGATGCGCTCGATATCGGGAATGAAGCCCATGTCGAGCATGCGGTCGGCCTCATCCACCACCATCACCTCGACGCCGGTCAGCAGCAGCTTGCCGCGCTCGAAATGGTCGAGCAGGCGCCCGGGTGTGGCGATCAGCACATCGACGCCGCGGTCGATCAGCTTGTCCTGCTCGCCAAAGGCAACGCCGCCGATCAGCAGCGCCTTGGTCAGGCGTGTGTGCTTGGCATAGGTGTCGAAATTCTCGGCCACCTGGGCTGCGAGTTCGCGCGTCGGCGCCAGCACCAGGCTGCGCGGCATCCGCGCGCGCGCCCGCCCGCGCCCCAGCCGTGTGATCAGCGGCAGCGTGAAAGAGGCGGTCTTGCCCGTCCCGGTCTGGGCGATCCCCAGCACATCGCGCCCTTCGAGCGCATGCGGGATAGCCTGCGCCTGGATGGGCGTGGGGGTGGTGTAGCCGACATCAGTCACGGCCTTGAGGACCTTGGGGTCCAGTTTCAGGTCAGAAAATTGGGTCATTTGCGTCCATCTGTTACGGCATCGGGCCGTAATCGGTTCTGGGACGCCTGATTTCCGCGCCCCGCTTGCGGATCGGATGCACAGCGCATCCTGCGGACTGCGGTAGCTGATCCGGGCGGAAAGGTCAATCTTCCCGGCCCGCCCGGGCCATTGAGCGCGGTCGATGCAGTGTTGCAGCAAGGTGCGTTCCGCGCTATGGCAATCGCAGTGCGGGTGTGGCGGAACGGTAGACGCAGAGGATTCAAAATCCTCCGCCGCAAGGCGTGAGAGTTCGAGTCTCTCCACCCGCACCAATAATCCTGAATCGGTCTGATTGTTTCCGGAATGCGCGCTGCTTGCGGGCGCACCCGGCGCGTGGCGGCGCGAAAGCGCCCTCGGGCCGTGCCCACCCACCCGCCCATGCACGCCCCGAGGGCGCTTTCACGCGGCGACGACGGATCGCGGGCGCGACCTGCATCGGATCAGCGTGGCGCGGCCTGCTTCAAGAAAAACGCCCCGGTCGTGCGGACCGGGGCATTGTCTGTTCCTGTCAGCGTATCGCCCGTCAGGAGCTGGTCGTGGCGCCCTTCTTGGCCTCGGCCGCCTTGCGCACCGCCTCTGACGATTCGGCTGCGGGGGAAGCGGATGCGGTCGGCGCCGGGGCCGACGACTGCACGGCAACCGGCTTGGCGGCGCTGTCGCGGTTCGTCTGCAGCGGGTCGTCCTGACGCTGCACCGACCCCTCGAAATGCGCACCCGATTCGATGGCGATGGTCTTGTGGATGATGTCGCCCTCGACCTGCGCGGACGAGGTCAGCCGCACTTTCAGCCCGCGCACACGCCCGATGACGCGGCCGTTGATCACAATGTCATCGGCCACAATCTCGCCGCGGATGGTCGCGGTCTCGCCCACGGTCAGCAGATGCGCGCGGATATCGCCATCGACGATCCCCTCGATCACCACATCGCCGGTGGTCTTGACGTTGCCGGTGATCGTCAGATCCGCCGCCAGCACCGACGCTGCGGGCTTGGCCTTGGTGACATGGGTGCCCGAAGCCTCGGAATTACCCGAGCGCAGGAAGGACGGCGCGGACTCAGCGGGCCGGGCGGGGGCCTTTTCGGCCTCGGCCTTCGGCCCCGGATCGTTGATGCGACTCTTAGAAAACATGCTCTCCAGCCCTTACATAGGTGATTGGGTTGACCGGGCGACCATTGACCCGCACCTCGTAGTGCAGATGCACACCGGTCGACGCTCCGGTGGTGCCCATACCACCAATCCGCTGCCCGCGCGAGACCCTTTGTCCGGCCCGAACATCGATCGAGTTCAAATGGGCGTAATAGGTCTCGATCCCGAAATCATGCTCGATGATGACGAGATTGCCATAACCACCCTGGCGCCCGGCCTGTTTCACCACCCCGTCCGCGCTGGCGGTGATCGGCGTGCCGCGCGGGCCGGCCCAGTCCAGCCCGTTATGCTGCGTCTGCCGACCGGTCAGCGGATGGCGGCGCATTCCGAAGCCCGAGGTCTGGCGCACACCTGCGGCATTCACGGGCCGCGCCACCGGCAGCCGGTCGATGCCGCGGCGATAGGCATCGACATCGGCGATCTGGCCGAGAATCGAATTGGCGCGCGCGATGTCGGGGCTCTCGGCCACCGAGCCTGAGGTCGAGACTGCAATGGGGCGCAGCGAGGCGGTCTGCGACGACGCCCCCTGCCGCACCAGCCGCCGGATCTGATCGGTCGAGACCCCGGCCGAGCGGAACACGCGCTGCATCGGTGACATGACCTGCTCAAGCGCCTCTTCGAGCTGGGAGAAGATCATGTGGTTGCGGTCCTTGAGAAGCTCGTTCTCCATCGCGAGGTGACGCGCTTGCTGGCGCGCCTGTTCGGCATCCATCAGCGTGTCGTAGTTGTTCTGGCCAACGCGGTCCATCGCCACCAGCAGGTAGTCGAGCATCTCTTCGGTGTCGCGGGCGCGGTCCGAGGCCGTGCGCGTCGAGCCAGTTTCAGCGGCGAGCGTCTGTGTCACTTCTTCAAGCCGCGACCGCGCCTCGTCGCGTTCGCGAACCAGTCGGCGCATGCTGGCGTGCAGCGTGTCGATGCCCGTCTCCAACTCAAGCCGACGCTCTTCGGAGGCGAGCAGCTGCATCTGCATCTCGGAGATGCGCTCCATCGCCTCGGTGAAGCGGGCCTGCGCCGCCTCTGTCTCGCGCGCGCGGGCATCGCGCTCCATCGCGAGCTGGTTGAGGCGGCTCTCGTAATTCGCCTGTTCGCGCAGTGCCTGATCGCGCAGATTGTCCGATCCGATCGCATCCATCAGCAGGATCGAGGTCGCGATGATCCCCCAGGCGAAGAAGCCCGTGACCGCAGTAAGCGCGACGGCCTGCGTCACCGGGCGCAGGCGCACGAAGCGTGTCGTGGTGTCAGAGCGCAGGAAAAGGCGCTGTTCGGGCAGATGGCGTTCGAGCCGCTGGGACAGGCGAGCGAGAAGTCGTGTCAAGGCTGTCTTCCTGTAGAAGTCATCGGTTCTGCTCGGGCCGCGACCCCTTGGCCAGTGCGGCGTCAGGGCGGGTGCGCGCTGTGCGGGCCCATCTGCGCGGGCCGGAACAAAGCGCTATCTTCTGTTACGGTGCTGTGACGCAAGGGGCAACCTGTGATCCGCCACCGACGCGATCCGGCGGCGCGGCACGGGCTAAATCAGCGAAAAATTGCCGAAAATCGGTGCTGTCCACAGGCCGGGCGCTCAGCTGGGTTCGGTGAGCGGCCAGTAAAAGTCCGGCGGCAGCCCGGCCTGCGCGCGTTTTTCGTCGTTGAACGGGGGCTTCAGCGGCGCATGAAAATACCGGCGCACCAGCTCCAGAAAGACCGGCTGCGGATCGAGGCCCTGCTGGCCGCACAGGTAGTTGAACCATTTCGACCCATAGGCGACATGGCCCACTTCCTCGGCATAGATCACCCGAAGTGCCGCAACCGCATCCTCCGCGCCCGCCCGCTCGAAGACCTCGATCATGCCCGGCGTCACGTCCAGCCCGCGCGCCTCGAGCACCATCGGCACGACGGCCAGCCGCCCCAGGATGTCGCCCGCCGTATCCTCGGCGGCGCGCCACATGCCGGCATGGGCGGGCAGGGCGCCGTAATGGCTGCCCATCGCCTCAAGACAGTCGCAGAGCAGGTTGAAATGCTTGGACTCTTCATCCGCCGCCTTGACCCAGTCATCGTAGAAACCCAGCGGCATGTTCGATTCGTGAAAGCGTGCGACCATATCCCAGTGCAAATCGACCGCGTTGAGTTCGATATGTGCAATCGCGTGCAGCAGGGCGATCCGCCCCTGGGGGCTGCCCGGACGGCGGCGGGGCACGTCGCGCGGGTCCAGCAGTTCCGGGCGGTCGGGGCGGGCCGGGCGGTCAGGGGGCACGGCATCGCCGATGGGCAGGGCCGTGCCCGCCTTGCGCGCGTCGAACCACGCCCGCGCATGAGCGTGCGAGAGCGCGGTCTTCGCCCGTCCGTCGGCCGTGGTCAGCACGTCCACGGCCATATCGCGCAAGCTGCCGCTCACAACGCTTTCGCGGCCCCGAGCACCTCGGCGGCGTGCCCCTTGGCCTTGACCTTGCGCCAGACCTTGGCGATGCGCCCCTCGGCGTCGATCAGAAAGGTCGCACGCTCGATCCCCATCGAGACCTTGCCATACATGTTCTTCTCGACCCAGACGCCGTAGCGCTCGCACACATCGCCCTCGGCGTCTGACGCCAGGACCACGCCCAGATCATGCTTGGCGACGAACTTGTCATGCTTGGCGACCGTGTCCTTGGACACGCCCACGACCTGCGTGCCCGCCGCGGCAAACTCCTCGCCGAGCCCGGTGAATTCCACCGCCTCGGTGGTGCAGCCGGGTGTGTCGTCGCGCGGGTAGAAATAGAGCACGACCTTCGAGCCCTTCAGACCGGAGAGCGACACCTCGCCGCCACCATCGCGGGGCAGGGTGAAATCAGGGGCCATCTCGCCTTCGCTTGCCATGTGCAAACCTCCTTGCGCGGAATACATGCCCCTGTTGTAGCCGCTGCGCGTGCGAGATAAAGGGGCGGCGCAACAGGGCGGGGCACAGGCGCGATGAAACTGTCGGATTTCGACTTCGACCTGCCCGAGGATCTGATCGCCACCCGCCCCATCCGTCCGCGCCCCGCCGCGCGGCTGCTGCATGCGCAGGGCGACGTGATCGTCGACCGCAAGGTGGCGGATCTGCCCGAGATTTTGCGCCCTGGCGACCTGCTCGTGCTGAACACGACGCGCGTCATCCCGGCGCGCCTGCAGGGGGTGCGCGTGCGCGACACCGCGCAGGGGCCTGTGCAGGCGAAGGTCGAGGTAACACTGACCGAGCCTGCACCCGATGGCAGTTGGCGCGCGCTGGCCCGCCCGCTGCGCAAGCTGGCTGTGGGCGAGGTCATCACTTTCTCCGACAGCTTGCGCGCCGAGGTTGCCGCGCGCGCCCCCGAGGATGTGGTTCTGCGCTTCAACCTCGCAGGCGAGGCGTTCGATGCCGCGCTTGACGCTGCAGGCCAGATGCCGCTGCCGCCCTACATCGCCGGGCGCCGCGCGCCCGATGCGCAGGACCGCGAGGACTACCAGACCGTCTTTGCCCGCAACCCCGGCGCGGTCGCCGCGCCCACTGCCTCGCTGCATTTCGATGACGCGCTGATGGACGCCCTGCGCGCGCGCGGCATCCGATTTGCCGAGGTCACGCTGCATGTCGGTGCGGGCACGTTCCTGCCGGTCAAGGTTGATGACATCCGCGACCACCGCATGCACGCCGAATGGGGCGAGATCAATGCCACCGCCGCGCAGGCCATCATGGCTACACGCGCGGCAGGCGGGCGGGTGATCGCGGTCGGCACAACCGCGCTGCGGCTGATCGAGACGGCGGCCACTGCGCCGGGGCAGATCGAACCCTGGCAGGGCAAGACCGACATCTTCATCACGCCGGGCCATGCGTTCCGCATCACGGACGGGCTAATGACCAATTTTCACCTGCCGAAATCGACGCTGATGATGCTGGTCGCCGCACTTATGGGCCCCGCGCGCATCCGGCGCATCTATGCCCATGCCATCGCCGCGCGCTATCGCTTTTTCTCCTACGGGGACGCCTCGCTCCTGATTCCGTGAACTGACCGGAACGGCGCCATTTTCCCCATGGCGGAGGTCTTTGCTCCCGGCTAAGGGGGCGTACAAACTCGTGGGCAGGAATCCCGATGATAAAGGTCTTTGCCTCCTCTTGGGCGCTGTTGCTTGGCCTGCTGTTCCTGATGGTCGGCAATGGTGTGCAGGGCACGCTTCTGGGCATTCGCGGCGCGATCGAGGGGTTCTCGACCCTTCAGATGTCGATCGTCATGTCGGCATATTTCGCGGGCTTCCTGCTGGGGTCGCGCATGGCGCCGGACCTGATCCGCCGCGTGGGGCATGTGCGGGTCTTTGCCGCGCTCGGCTCGCTCATCTCGGCCATTCTGATCCTCTATGCCGCGATCCCCGACTGGGTCGCCTGGACGGTGCTGCGGGTGCTGATCGGGTTCGCGTTTTCCGGCGTCTACGTCACGGCTGAAAGCTGGCTCAACAACACCGCCAGCAACGAGAATCGCGGCCAGGCACTATCGCTCTACATGATCGTTCAGATGCTGGGCATCATCTCGGCACAGGCGCTGATCAACTTTGCCGATCCGGCTGGGTTCCTGCTGTTCATCATCCCCTCGGTGCTGGTGTCGCTGGCCTTTGCGCCGATCCTGCTGTCGGTCAGCCCCGCGCCGACCTTCGGGACGACAAAACGCATGTCGATCCGCGAGCTTTACGACGTCTCGCCGTTGGGGGTGGTGGGGATCTTCCTGATGGGCGGCGTCTTCTCGGCCATGTTCGGCATGAGCGCCGTCTGGGGCACCGAGGCCGGGCTGAGCGTGTTCGAGATTTCGGTCTTCACAGCGGCGATCTATGCGGGCGGGCTGATATTCCAGTTTCCCATCGGCTGGCTGTCGGACCGGGTCGACCGGCGCAAGCTGGTGGTCGTTACCGCGCTGCTGGGCAGCGCCGGCGGGGCGATGGCGGTGCTGTTCAACCTGCCCTTCTTCGGGCTGATCGGGGTGGCGCTCATCATCGGCGGCATCTCCAACCCGCTTTATTCGCTGCTGGGGGCCTATACCAACGATTATCTGGAGCATGACCAGATGGCGGCGGCCTCGGGCGGGTTGCTCTTCGTCAACGGGGTCGGCGCGATCGTCGGTCCGCTGGCCATCGGCTGGCTGATGTCGCGGGTCGGGCCCTCGGGCTTCTTCCTCTACATCATCCTGCTCACCACGGCTGTGGCGGGCTATGCGCTCTGGCGCATGACGCGACGCCCCGCGCCGTCAGTGGCGGATGCCGGGCCGTTCGCGGCAGTCTCGCCGACAGTCTCGGCCGCGACTGTGGATGCCGTCTATGCCGAATTGAGCGAACAGCAGGCAGAGCAGCGCTGATCCTGTGGCCGCGACGCAAGAAACCGCCACATCAAGCGCGCGTTACCGCAAAAAACTTGAGCGTTCCGCGAATCACTGGCACGCTTAGCTCGTCAATGGCCGCAGGAGCTTACATGTCAACCGTCGATGAAGTCATTTCATTCTGGGTCGATGAGGTCGGACCGGAAGGATGGTACAAGATGGATCCCGAGTTGGACGCGGAAATCCGCGACCGCTTCGGCGCGCTGTGGGAAAAGGCGCGGGAAGGGCGGATCGAGCGCTGGGCCTCCTGCCCGCGGGGCTGTCTGGCGTTTCTGATCGTGACCGACCAGTTCCCGCGCAACATGTTCCGCGAGGATGGCCGCGCCTTCGCCACGGATGAGCTTGCGCGCAAGGTGGCGGCGCGCGCGTGCCATCTGGGCTTTGACCGCCGCATCCCCGAGCCGACGCGGCAGTTCTTCTACCTGCCCCTGATGCATTCGGAAAGCCAGATGGACCAGGATCGCTGCGTGCGCATGTTCCTGCTGCGGATGCCCGAGACCGGTGCGAACAACCTGCTGCACGCCCGCGCGCACCGCGCCGTGATCCGCGAATTCGGTCGTTTCCCCTATCGCAACAAGGCGCTGGGCCGCGAGACCACCCGGCCCGAGCGCGACTTCCTCGAGCGCGGCGGCTACATGGCGGCGGTCGAGGACCTGACAGAGGCCGCCTGACACAATTCCGCAACGCGACCCCGGCCCGCCATGCACCCGATGCATGGCGGGCCTTTCGTTGCGTGCGTTGCGAGGGTGTCGAAACTGGTTTAAGGCTGAACAAGTTTCCGGGCCGCGATGCAGGGGAGGATGAACCATGGCTGCAAGGGCATTTGACGTTGTCGTAATCGGGGCAGGGCCGGGGGGCTATGTCGCGGCGATCCGCGCGGCGCAGCTTGGCAAGTCGGTCGCGATTGTCGAGCGCGAGCATCTGGGCGGGATCTGCCTGAACTGGGGCTGCATCCCGACCAAGGCGATGCTGCGCTCGGCGGAGGTGTTCCACCTGCTGCACCGCGCCAAGGAATTCGGGCTCAAGGCCGAGGGGATCGGCTATGACCTCGACGCGGTGGTGAAACGCTCGCGCAAGGTGGCCGGGCAGCTTTCGGGCGGCATCGGCCATCTGATGAAGAAGAACAAGATCACCGTGGTGATGGGCGCCGCGACCCTGCCCGCCAAGGGCAAGGTCAGCGTCAAGACCGACAAGGGCCTTGAGGAGCTGACGGCGCCGAACATCATTGTCGCGACCGGCGCGCGGGCGCGGGAATTGCCGGGGCTCGAGGCCGATGGCGATCTGGTCTGGACCTACAAGCACGCGCTCGAGCCCAAGCGGATGCCGAAAAAGCTGCTGGTCATCGGCTCGGGCGCCATCGGGATCGAGTTCGCCAGTTTCTTCAATACGCTGGGGTCCGACACCACGGTCGTCGAGGTGCTGGACCGGATCCTGCCCGTGGAAGATGCCGAAATCTCGGCCTTCGCGCAGAAACAGTTCGAGAAGCAGGGCATGAAGATCATGGCCAAGGCGATGGTCAAGAAGCTCGACCGCGCCAAGGGCAAGGTCACCGCGCATATCGAGCGCGACGGCAAGACCGAGCAGCAGGAATTCGACACGGTGATCTCGGCGGTGGGGATCACGGCGAATACCGAGGGGCTGGGGCTCGAGGAACTGGGCGTCAAGCTTGACCGCTCCTTCGCCGTGACGGATGAATACTGCCGCACCGGCGTCGAGGGGCTTTTTGTCATCGGGGATGCGACGAACGGGCCGTGGCTGGCGCACAAGGCCAGCCATGAGGGCGTGATGGTGGCCGAACTGATCGCGGGCGGCCATCCGCATGCCGTGGACCCCGCGGCGATCGCCGGCTGCACCTATTGTCACCCGCAGGTCGCCAGCGTGGGGCTGACCGAGGCCAAGGCGAAGGAGGCCGGACACAAGGTCAAGGTCGGCCGCTTCCCCTTCATCGGAAATGGCAAGGCCATCGCGCTGGGCGAGCCCGAGGGGATGATCAAGACGATCTTCGATGCGAAAACGGGTGAGCTGCTGGGCGCGCATATGGTGGGCGCGGAAGTGACCGAGCTGATCCAGGGCTATGTCGTGGGCCGCACGCTCGAGACGACCGAGGAAGAGTTGATGAACACAGTCTTCCCGCATCCGACGCTGAGCGAGATGATGCACGAGTCGGTCCTCGACGCTTACGGGCGCGCGATCCACTTCTGAGCGCTTTCAAAAGGAGCGGCTGCGCCGCAAGATCCTTACAACGCGCCCTGCCGCAAGGCAGGGCGCGTTGCGATTTTGAGTATTTGTGGCAAGAAAATGGGACCTTGGGGATGTTCTGTTTATGTTCGTGCATTTGGCTTGGAGACTCGGCGCGCGCGGTCTATCTTTGCCCGGACAGCCTTTGGGGGGCAGCATGGCCGAGTTGAAATTCATCGAAGTGCGCGGCGCGCGCGAGCACAATCTGCAGAATATCGATGTCTGCCTGCCGCGCGACAAGCTGGTGGTGATCACCGGGCTGTCGGGGTCGGGCAAGTCCTCGCTGGCGTTTGACACGATCTATGCCGAGGGGCAGCGCCGCTATGTCGAGAGCCTGTCGGCCTATGCGCGCCAGTTCCTCGACATGATGCAGAAGCCCGATATGGACCATATCTCTGGCCTGTCGCCGGCGATCTCGATCGAGCAGAAGACGACATCGAAGAACCCGCGCTCGACCGTGGGCACGGTGACCGAGATCTACGACTATCTGCGGCTGTTGTTCGCGCGGGCGGGCACGCCCTACAGCCCCGCCACGGGCCTGCCCATCGAGGCGCAGCAGGTGCAGGACATGGTGGACCGGATCATGGGCCTCGAGGAGGGGACGCGCGCTTATCTGCTGGCGCCCATCGTGCGCGACCGCAAGGGCGAGTATCGCAAGGAATTTCTGGAACTGCGCAAGCAGGGGTTCCAGCGGGTCAAGGTGGACGGCGCGTTCCATGATCTGGACGAGCCGCCGACTCTCGACAAGAAATTCCGTCATGACATCGATGTGGTGGTGGACCGGATCGTCGTGCGTGCAGGCATCGAGACGCGGCTGGCGGACAGCTTGCGCACGGCGCTGGATCTGGCCGACGGGATCGCGGTACTGGAAGAGGCGAGGGAAGAGGGCGCGCGGATCACCTTCAGCGAGAAATTTGCCTGTCCGGTCAGTGGCTTCACCATCTCGGAGATCGAGCCGCGGTTGTTTTCCTTCAACGCGCCTTCGGGGGCGTGTCCGGCCTGTGACGGGCTGGGGGTGGAGTTGTTCTTCGATGAACGCCTGGTGGTGCCCGATGCGGCGCTGCGGGTGGCGGATGGCGCCATCGCGCCCTGGCGCAAGGGCAAGTCGCCCTATTTTCTGCAGACGATCCAGTCGCTTGCCACGCATTACGAATTTGATGCCAAGACGCCGTGGAAGGACCTGCCCGCGCATGTGAAGCAGGTGTTCCTGTATGGCTCGGGCGGCGAGGAGCTTCCCTTCCGTTATGATGATGGCGGGCGGGTCTACAATGTCACCCGCGCCTTCGAGGGGGTGATCCCCAATATGGAACGGCGCTACCGCGAGACCGATTCGGCCTGGGTGCGCGAGGAATTCGAGCAGTACCAGAACCAGCGCGCCTGCGGCGTCTGCGAGGGCCACCGGCTGCGTCCTGAAGCCCTGGCCGTGAAGATCGGTCCTGCCAATGGCGGGCCCGACAGGCTTCTGCATATCGGGCAGGTCACGCAGATGTCGATCCGCGAAGCGCTGGACTGGGTCGAAGGCGCGCCCGAATCGCTGTCGCGGCAGAAGAACGAGATTGCGCGTGCGATCCTCAAGGAGATCCGCGAGCGGCTGGGCTTTCTGGTCAATGTCGGCCTCGACTATCTGACGCTGGGGCGGCATGCCGGTACGCTGTCGGGGGGCGAGAGCCAGCGTATCCGGCTGGCGAGTCAGATCGGCTCGGGGCTGACAGGGGTGCTGTATGTGCTCGACGAGCCCTCGATCGGGCTGCACCAGCGCGACAATGACCGCCTTCTGACCACGCTGCGCAACCTGCGCGACCAGGGCAACACGGTGATCGTGGTCGAGCATGACGAGGAGGCGATCCGCACGGCGGATTTCGTCCTCGATATCGGCCCGGGCGCGGGGGTGCATGGGGGCCGGGTCGTGGCGCAGGGCACGCCGGATGACATCATGGCCGACCCGGCCAGCCTGACTGGGCAATACCTGAGCGGCACGCGCGAGATCGGCGTGCCCGGCGCGCGGCGCAAGGGCAATGGCCGCAAGCTGACCGTGGTCAAGGCCAATGGCAACAATCTGCGCGATGTGACGGTCGATTTTCCGCTGGGCAAGTTCGTTTGCGTGACCGGCGTGTCGGGTGGGGGCAAGTCCACCCTGACCATCGAGACCCTGTTCAAGACCGCCTCGATGCGGCTGAATGGCGCGCGTCAGACGCCCGCGCCCTGCGAGACCGTGAAAGGGCTCGAGAGCCTCGACAAGGTGATCGACATCGACCAGCGGCCCATCGGGCGCACGCCGCGGTCGAACCCGGCGACCTATACCGGCGCGTTCGGGCCGATCCGCGACTGGTTCGCCGGTCTGCCGGAATCGCGCGCGCGGGGCTACAAGCCCGGGCGGTTCAGCTTCAACGTCAAGGGTGGGCGGTGCGAGGCGTGCCAGGGCGACGGTGTGCTGAAGATCGAGATGAATTTCCTGCCGGATGTCTATGTCACCTGCGAGACCTGCAAGGGCAAGCGCTACAACCGCGAGACTCTGGAAGTTTTGTTCAAGGGCAAGAGTATAGCCGACGTTCTTGATATGACGGTTGAAGAGGCGCAGCGGTTTTTCGAGGCAGTTCCGGCGATCCGCGAGAAGATGGATGCGCTGGTACGGGTGGGGCTGGGCTACATCAAGGTGGGCCAGCAGGCGACGACGCTTTCGGGGGGCGAGGCGCAGCGGGGGAAGCTGTCGAAAGAGTTGTCGAAGCGCTCGACCGGGAGGACGCTCTACATCCTCGACGAGCCGACTACGGGGCTGCATTTCGAGGATGTGCGCAAGCTGCTGGAGGTGCTGCACGAGTTGGTGGAGGCGGGCAATACCGTGGTGGTGATCGAGCACAATCTCGATGTCATCAAGACGGCCGACTGGATCATCGATATCGGCCCCGAAGGCGGCGATGGCGGCGGGCAGATCGTGGCTGTCGGTACCCCCGAAGAGGTGGCCGCGGTCGAGGCTAGCCATACCGGGCGCTATCTGGCCCCATTGCTGAAGGCGCGGGGCCGCGTCGCGGCGGAGTGAGCGCGTCGCCGCGCTGCGGGATTGCAGCGTGGCGGGCTACGGGGCGAGGGCGGTCTCGAGCGCGTCGAGGTCCGCAACGGGCTGGAACAGGGCGCGCAGCGAGGGGGAGGCGAAGCCCTGCGCGATGACATGCTCGACGAGTGCGATCAGAGGCTGCCAGTAGCCTTCGGAGTCGAGAAGATAGATCGGCTTGTCGTGCAGCCCGATCTGCCGCCAGGTCAGCACCTCGAAGAATTCGTCCAGCGTGCCCGCGCCGCCCGGCAGCACCACCACCGCGTCGGAATTGGTGAACATCAGCATCTTGCGTTCGTGCATCGTGTCGGTCACGACCAGCCTGCCCACATCTTCGCGCACCTGCTCGGCCTGCATCAGATGGGTCGGGATGACGCCGAAGACATCGCCCCCCGCGCCTTGGGCGGCACGCGCGACCTCGCCCATCAGGCCGATATCGCCCGCGCCATAGACCAGCCGCCAGCCCCGCGCGGCGATGCGCGCGCCCAGATCCCGTGCCACGGGCACATGCCGGGCGTCATGACCGGGACGGGCGCCGCAAAAGACGCAGATCGACAGGGGGGGCGGGGACATCGGCGGAACCTTGCTTGAATTTGTTTTGATACCCGTTAAGGGGCTTGCTACTGTTGTTCAAGGAGAAGCGGGCCGCGCTGGCCTGTGAGTCGTGGCGCATGCTGAAATACCTGCCGAAAGAGAGTTGGGCACGATGGGCCGCCGGGTCTGTTGCCCTCGCCGGGGTGGCGGGGGTCGGCTACGTGATGCTCTTCGCGCCTCAGCCCGCGCAGGATCCGCCGACCGCGCCCGTGGAGGCGGCACCCGCCGATGTCGTGCAAGAGGCGCCCGCCGCAGAGCCCGGCCCCGAGGTGTCGCAGGCCGTGTCGACCGACCCGGCACCCGGGTCAGAGTCCGAGCTCGCGGCAGACTTGCCTGAACCCGCTGCGGACACCCTGCCCGAGAGCGAGGCGGCGGCCCCGCAGATCGCCGCGACCAGCCCTGAAGAGACCGCGCAGCCCTCGGACGAGGCCGCCCCCGAGATGCAGATGGCCATGACCGCCCCGGCCGACCCCGCGCGAGCGCCGCGCTTCGATGTGGTGCGCGTCTCGGAAACAGGCGATGTGGTCATCGCCGGGCAGGCCCCGGCCAGCACGGCGGTTTCGGTGCTGATCGACGAGGATCACGTCGCCGAGACGGTCAGTACGCCGGGTGGCGAGTTCGTGCTGATGTTCGGCACCGATCCAAGCCCCGCACCGCGCGTGCTGGAGTTGGAGGTGCGGCTGCCCAATGGCGACCGGTTGCGCTCGGCCGATACGCTGATGCTGGCGCCGCGCAGCGTGGCCGCGGCGGTTGAGGAGGACGCACCGGCGCTGCCCGAGAGCCCGGCCGCGCCGCCGCCGCTTGCCAATGCGGATGCGCCCGCAGCACCAGCGTCGCTCGAGACAGACGTCCCCGCAGAACCCGCGTTGGCCGGGGCGGATGCGCCGCGCGCGGACCCGCCGGAGAGCGATCCCCAATACGCTGCAGCCGCGCCAGAGACGCCCTCGGCCCCCGCGGCGATGCTGTTGCGCGCGGACGGGTCGGTACGGCGGATGAGCGAGGCCCCACGCTTGCCTGATTTAAGCCCGGCGGTCAGTATCGACGCCGTGGTCTATGACGCCGAGGGCGAGGTCGCTTTGTCCGGCCGGTCCACGCGGGCCGATGCCGATGTGCTGATCTATCTCGACAACCAGCCGATCCTGCGCGCGCGGGCCGAGGCCGATGGCAACTGGCAGGCGCAACTCGCAGGCATCGACCGGGGCGTCTACCAGCTGCGCGTCGATGAGGTCGACGACGGCGCGCAGGTCGTCTCGCGCGCGGAAATCCCCTTCGAGCGCGTCACCCCCGAGCTTGCCCGCGAGGTCGGCGCGCAGGCGCTGACCGTTCAGCCGGGCAACACGCTTTGGGGTATCTCTCGCGCGCGCTATGGCGAGGGGATCCGCTACATGCGCATCTTCGAGGCCAATCGCGACCAGATCCGCGACCCGGACCTGATCT
>PXES01000019.1 GCA_003564655.1 Paracoccaceae bacterium | reverse complement strand
TAGCGGTTCTCGCCCTGCACCATGACATAGCCCTTGTCGGCGATGCCCAGCGCCTGACGCGCGTTCTGTTCCACCATCAGGATCGAAATACCCGTGCGGGCGATCTCGATGATCCGGTCAAAGAGTTCGTCCATCACGATGGGCGAGACCCCGGCGGTCGGCTCATCGAGCATCAGCACCGAGGGCTGTGTCATCAGCGCGCGCCCCACGGCGACCTGCTGGCGCTGGCCGCCCGACAGCTCGCCCGCCGCCTGGCGGCGCTTGTCGCGCAGGATGGGGAACAGCTCGTAGACCTGCGCCATCGTCTGGCGCGTGTCATCGTCGCGGATGAAGGCGCCCATCTCGAGGTTTTCCTCGACCGTCATCGACGGGAAGATGTTGGCGGTCTGCGGCACGAAGCCCATCCCCTCGCGCACCCGCGCCTGGGGGCTCAGGCGCGTGATGTCCGCCCCGTTCAGCCGCACCTGGCCCTGGCGCAGGTTCAGCATCCCGAAGACGGCCTTCATCGCCGTGGACTTGCCCGCGCCATTGGGGCCCACGATCACCGCGATCTGGCCCTTTTCCACGGCGATCGTGCAGTCATGCAGGATGTCGGGGCCATTGCCATAGCCGCCGGTCATGTTCTCGCCGATCAGAACCACGCTCATGCAGAGGCTCCATAAGGTGCCAGGGCAATGCGCATGGCGATCACCTCGCTTTCGGATTGCAATTTTTCACCTATCGATTCCTCCGGCGCCGTCAGCGTGAGCCGGAGGCACCGCCCCGCCGCGACAGCCATCCTGTCGATACGCGGAAAACCGGGGAGCAATGCAGCGGCAGTCATGGGAACTCACCCTCCGTTTGCCGGGCGGAGCCAGTCCAGCACCGTGCGCGTCTGCTCCAGCAGAGTGTCTGGCGCGATATCCTCGCCCGGATCGAGCGAGACAAGAACGCGTCCGCCTGGCGCATCGACGAGCACTGTTATCATGGTCTCGAAATCGCCGCCGCCCATATCGACCTGCGCAAGCGAGGCGGTGGCCTCGAACTCCGCAGTGTTCATGCTTTCCCGGCCCAGAAAGACAGGCGGCTCAAAGCCCTCACCCTCGGCATCCTCGGCGCCCTCCGCCTCGATCGCGTCCAGCGCGGCGTCGTGCGAGAGCCCGTCAAACCCGAACTCGGAGATGTCGAAGATTTCCAGCCAATGTGTTCCGGTCTCGAAAGCGATGGCGCCACCGAGGTCGATGCGCCGTGCCGATTGCCAGGCGCTGTCCTGTGGACAGAACCGAAGATCGTTGGGAAGGGGCTGACAGGCCCCGGTATCACCCATCGCCGACAGCGGCATCCCGGCCAGCGCCAGAGCGCCCAGCACGGGGCGCAGGGGTCTAAACATGACCTTCCTCCTGAACGACCTTGTTCTTGAGCCCTGTGCCCAGATACGCCTCGATCACGTCCTCATTGGCCTTGATCTCGTCCAGCGTGCCCTCGGCCAGCACCTTGCCCTCGGCCATGCAGATGACCGGGTCGCAGATGCGGCCGATGAAATCCATGTCATGCTCGATGACGACGAAGGTGTAGCCGTTTTCCTGGTTCAGCCGCACGATGGCATCGGCGATGGTGTTCAGAAGCGTCCGGTTCACGCCCGCGCCGACCTCATCGAGGAAGACGACCTTGGCATCGGTCATCATGGTGCGGCCGAGTTCCAGGAGCTTCTTCTGCCCGCCCGAGATCTGGCCCGCCTTCTGGTCGGCGATGTGGCTGATGGTCAGGAAGTCCAGCACCTCATCGGCGCGAGCGCGGATGCGGGCTTCCTCCTCGCGCACGCGCGCACCCTGGAACCAGGCCGACCACAGATCCTCGCCCGACTGGTTGGGCGGGACCATCATCAGGTTCTCGCGAACGGTCATGGTGTGGAATTCATGCGCGATTTGAAAGGTGCGTAGCAGCCCGCGGCCGAACAATTCATGCGGCGGCAGGCCGGTAATGTCCTCGTCCTGCATGAAAACTCTGCCCGAAGTCGGCGCAAGAACGCCCGCTATCACATTGAAAAGAGTCGTCTTTCCTGCGCCATTCGGGCCGATCAGCCCGGTGATCGAGCCTTCCTCGATCTCGAGCGAGGCACCGTCCACGGCATGGAACCCGCCGAAATGCTTGTGCAGATCCTCGACCCGGATCATCGCCATGGCACTTTCCCCCTCGCCGGTCCCGTTGGCCGGGATCCTGGTGTCGCTCGAACGGCCCGGGGAGCGTGCTGCCCCCCGGGCCGGGTGTCGGCTGCGCCCCGAACGGGGCCGCCGGATCAGTGCAGTTGAAGCGTCACGAACTGGCCGTCCTCGACGACATATTCGCGATAGGTGCCGGCAGCCTCGCCGGGCCCGATCAGTTCCACGTCGGTCGCGCCGACATAGTTGATCTCGCCACCATCGCGCAGGATTTCCAGCGCGCGGCCCAGTTGACCGGGCAGGATCTCTTCGCCCGGCGCGTTGGCGACGTTCAGGATGTTGGCGGCAATGCCCTCGGGCGTGGCTTCGCCAGCGGCCTCTGCGGCCAGCGCCAGCAGGGCG
This sequence comes from Paracoccaceae bacterium, assembly GCA_003564655.1. Classification (GTDB taxonomy): domain Bacteria; phylum Pseudomonadota; class Alphaproteobacteria; order Rhodobacterales; family Rhodobacteraceae; genus Roseinatronobacter. Next base: position 1,435 of record PXES01000019.1, on the reverse strand, counting down.
GCGGCGTCATAGCTTTCGCCCGTGAACGAGCTTGCGGTGACCACGCCAGCAGCTTCGCCAAGTGCTGCAAAGGCATCGGCGCCTTCGCCCTCGGCGCCCGGCAGGGTGCCGACGGTGCCTTCCAGCGCTTCGCCCACAGCCGCGACCAGCTCGTCGCCATACATGCCGTCACCGATGAAGAAGGACTCGAACGCGCCGAGCTCCCACGCGGTGCGCAGCATCGAGCCGCCGCCATCGGTGTAGCCCAGGATCACCAGCGCGTCGCCGCCAGCCGAGGCCAGGGTCCCGGCTTCTGCCGAGTAATCGCCGCGACCGTCTTCATGCGCGACAGAGGCGGTCACCGTGCCGCCCATGCCTTCGAAATTCTCGATGAAGGCATTGGCGAAGCCTGCGCCATAGTCATTGTTGGTGTAGGTCACGCCGACCGCGTCGATCCCGCGGCTCATGACGATCTCGGCCAGAACAGCGCCCTGACGGGCATCCGAGGGGGCAGTGCGGAAGAACAGGCCGCCCGAATCGGTGTCGGTAAAGGCGGGCGAGGTTGCCGAGGGCGAGATCATCGGCACACCGGCCGACATGGCCACGTTTTGCAGAACCGACATGGTGACGCCCGAGCAGTCGGCGCCCATGATCGCGACCACGCCATCCGACGAGATCAGGCGCTCGGCGGCGGCCTGTGCAGCGCTCGAGTCAAGGCAGGTGGAATCCGCACGCACCGAGCTGATCATCTGCCCGCCGAGGATGCCCCCGGCCTCGTTGATCTCGTTCCAGGCCATCTCGGCGGAATCCGCCATATGCGGCGTGACCGATTCAATCGGCCCGGTGAAGCCCAGCAGCACGCCCATCTTGATCTCGTCTGCTGTTGCCATCCCGGCCGAGAATGCCAGCGCCGTGCCGGCAAGAAGAAGTTTTTTCATCAGATATCTCCCGTGGTTTTCTTATCGTTTCGCTGCCCGCCGGTGCGCGCAGGAGCGGTGATTGAGTTCACCCTGCGCTGTGCGTAGCATGGGGATTTTGCCTAGGGAAGATGTTTCGCGCGCAGAATTCGACCTCAAATGGCCTTTCACGCAGAGGTTTAGATGCGTGACGGCCCCGCGCCAGGGTCTTTCCTTACCGACGATGCCTGCACGCTTCCGGCCCGCGCACCGCTGGAGCCGCGCGCCGTCACGGCCCCCAGACATGGTCGCCCCTGTCCGGAAGCGACAGGTGGGCGTCGTAGCGCGAGTGGGTCTCGTCTTCGGCGAGATACCAGCCGCCGTCGGCGTGGTCGTCGAAGCTGGTCAGGGTCGCGCGGATGCGTTCGACCTCTTCGGTTGCATCGAGGGTTCGGCCAAGATGGCTCAGGACCTGATACAGACGCCAGGCCTTATGCCTTGCCTGCGGTCCGCTTCCGGAGGCAAACCGGTCCACAACTGCGGCCATACGCTCCAGAACG